>JAIEQO010000584.1 GCA_019747655.1 Gemmataceae bacterium
CGGCCCGGCCCCGCCGAGCCGGGCGGCGGCCCCGGCGAGGTCGGTCACCCGGCCGGCCAGCCGGATGTCGTCCCCGGCCCCGCCGATCCCGGTGAACTCGTAGTTGCCGTTCCCGAACAGGTAGACCCGGAAGGTGACCGGGGCGGCGACGTTCTGGAGGGCGGCCTCCCGGGCCAGGTGGGCGGCGAACGGGGTCCCGGTCCCGGCCGCAGTGCCCTCGGCCCGCAAGCCCGGGCTGAACGTCAGCCCGTTGGTGCTGTAGGTGATCCCGGCCCCGCGAGGGTCGTTAACCCCGCCGGCGTTCTGAAAGTAGGGGAGGAACGTCAGGGACGACACCGACAGGGCCCGGCCGGCGGCCGGGGTGACGGTGAACTGGTAGTACTGCCCCCTGGCGATCGCGTCCGCCAGGGTCGCCCCGTACACACTGCCGTCGGCCAGCGACCCGAAGGTGTTTTGGACGCCCGCCAGCCAGGTGTAGGTGGTCGGGCGGAGGCCCGGGCCGCGGGTAACTGCCGAAACGGCCACGCGGGGGTCGACGCCCGTCACCGGGGCGGACGCCTCGTTCCCGAGTAGTCCGGTGAACTCGTACCGAAGGACGGGCGCCCCGGCCGGGGTGGTGACCGAGACGGCCGCGGACACGGCCGACTCCCCCCCGCCGTTGGCCGCACGGACCCGGTAGAAGTAGGTGGCCCCGGGCGAAACCCCGGTGTCGGCGTAAGCCGTCACGTTCGGTCCGAGGGCGAGCCGGATGGCCCCGACGAAGTCCCGGGCGGTGGCCCGCTCGAGGACGAACCCGGCTTCGGTCCCGGCGTTGTCGGCCCACCGGAGATCGACCCGGCGGTCCGACGGGGCCGCCGCCGACAGCCCGGACGGGGCGGCCGGCGGGGCCAGCCCCGGGGTCGGGGTGGCGACCCGCAGGTCGCCCAGCACGGCCGCGTACCCGGCCCCGGAGTTGGCCAGGGGGGTGAGCAGGACGACGTGCCGGCCCGGGGTCAGGGCGACGACCAGCGGGGCGGCGTCGGCGAAGGTCGTGACCGACCCGGTGTTCGGGACCTGGAGGACGCCGACCGGCCGCCCGTCGACCAACACCCGGACCTGCCCCCCGGCCGTGGCGTTCGCCAGGGGGGCGGTGAGGGTGTACCAGCCGGGGGCGTCGACGACGAAGGCGTACCCGCTCGTCGTCCGGCCGCCGACCGCCACCCGCGGGCCGGCCGTCGCCCCGGACAGGGAGGCGGCCGGTGGAACGGCCGTGACCCCGGTCGGGGCGACCGCGGTCCCGTTGGTCGGGAGGTTCGGGAGGCGGTTGGCCTGGGCGGTGATGCCGCCGACGATCGGGTACCGGCCGACGTCCACCAAGCCTTCGGCGGCGTAGAAGTCGCTCCACCGCGGCCACTGGGCGTAGGTGCCGAACACGTTCACCTCGCCCCCGGCCTCGTGGTAGAAGTCCATGAACCGGCCCTGGGCGTCGGCCGTCCGGGCGTCCCCGTACTTGGCCGCCAGTTGGACCGGGGACCCGCCGTCGTCCCCACCCAGCGACCACCCGCTCTCGTACGCGACGTGGCGGAGGCCGTAGGCGGAGGCCCAGTCGGCCGACGTGTTCATCGCCTGGCGGATCCGCTGGCCGGCCGGCTGGCCGGCCGCCTCCCCCCCGGCCGGGATGCCGCCGGCGAAGATGGCGTCCACGCTGGTCACCCGGACATCGTCCAGGAAGGCGAGCTGGTCCTCCGCCCTGGTCCCGACGATGGTGACGGTGTGGGTCGAGCCGGCCGCCAACCGGACGGTCTTCGAGTAGTAATACTGGGACTCGACCCAGAACACGTTCCGGGCGTTCCACGGCCCGCCGATCCCGTCAATACTGGGCGGGGTGTACCCGTTCCCCTGGCTGAACGTTTTGGCAGTAATGTCGACCTGGTTCGGGGTGCCGTAGTCGAGGTAGACCCGGAGGTTCTGGGTGTCGGCGGCCGCCGCCCCGACCTTCTTCCGGTTGACCGCCTTGAACGCCACCGCGTACACGTCCGATGTCTGGGCCGACGGGACGGTGAACGTCGCGGTCAGCCGGCCGGTCCCGGCGACGTACCCGACCTGGCCGCCGGTGAACGCCGGCGGGATGTCGTCCCCGGCCCCGCCGTCCCGGGCCACCCCGGCGGTGCCGGCGAACGACCACCCGGTCCCGGCCGGGGCCGCGGCGTACCCGGTAGGGACGGCCGCCGCGTCGAACCCCGGGTCCGGGAGCAGGTCGGTCAGCCCGTTGCCGTTGTTGGCCCCGTAGTACGCCGCCCCCCCGCCGCCCCAGAGGTAGTAGTTGACCGGCCGGGGGGTGGCGACGTAAGGCTTCCCGTCGCCGTTGTTGAAGTAGGCGTCGAGGAAGGTGAGCGGGGTGCTGGCGGTCCCGTTAGCGTTGTCGTACTGCCACTCATAGACCGGCCGGACGACCGGGTCCGGGCTGGTCCCGGGCATCGCCCCGTCGCCGTAAACCGCCCGGAAAATGTTGCTGACCTGGACCATCCGCAGGGCGGCCATCCGGTGCCGCCAGGTGTTCATGCCGGTGTACCACCCGGTTGCATCCGTCGTGGTCGGCAGGCCGTCGTAGTTGATCGCCCGGTAGTCCTCCCCGCCCGACCGGACGGCTTCGCCGGTCAGTTGGTTGAGATTGTTCCAGTCCGGCTTGTACGCCGCCGCATAATTCCACAGCTCGTTCCCCAGTTCCAGGTAAACCCGCAGGTTTGGATTAAGCGGCGGGTAGACCGGGTTCGCCTGGGGCGAGGTGTACGGGCTCACCCCGTCGCTGCCGTACTTCAGCAGGTTGGCCAGCTTGGCCAGGTAGCTCTGGCTGTCGGCCGCGGTCCGGCCGGTGGCCAGGACTGGCAGGGACAGCATCAGATCCCGGCCGGTCTCGTTGGCCAGCATCACCTTGTACTCCCACGACCACCCGTTGTTCGACGTGGTGTCCCACGACAGCGGGTAGGTCGGGGCCGTCCGGGTACCCCCGGATTGGTTGAAGTACCCGGCCGGCGTCCGGTCGGCCCACTCCTTCTGCTGGTTGGCGACGTACTGGAACCGGATCACGTTGACCCGGCCCATCGCCGCCTTGATCTGGTCGGTGAACACCGTCCCGGCCGGGTAGGTCGCGGCCGCGTCCGGGGCCGCCGGGCGGAGCAGTCGGAGGTCGGTGATCCCGCCCGGGCCACCGGGCTGTCCAGTCCGGGTCGTGTTCCGGAACCCCAGGAACGAGGCGTTGACGTTGTTGTCCCGGGTCAGGAACGACCCGGTGGTGGTGTTCGTCACCGTGTCGTATTGGTAGCTCAACGACGCCCGGTCGACGCTCCCCTGGACCCACATGTCGGCCTTACCGGTGAACCGGAACGTCACCCGGCCCCGCATCAGTGGGTCCAGGCCGAGCCCCTGGTTCAGGCTTTCCTGGAAGTAGTACCCGGCGTCCCCGGTCGGCCACCCGTCCGCGTCCTGGGCCGGCCGCGGCTTCCCGTCGACCCCCTCCCACCCGTTCCGGGCCCCCTTCACCAGGTCGACGAACGCGGCCGTGCCGTCCGGGTTGTTGATCCCCGACTGGGTCAGGGTGTCGATCACCTCCAGTGGGGTCGAGGGGCTCGACCACCGCAGCCGGGCCACCGCCGCACCGGTCAGCTCCCGGTACGACACCCGGACGTCGTACACCTGCCCGGCTTGGAGGGCGTACGTGCCGCTGAACCCGGCGGCCGGCCCGGCCTGGTTCACCACCGTCGTCCAGCCGGCGTCGGTCGGCTTCTTCAGTTCCAGCACGAAGGCGTCGTCGGCCACCCCGCCGAACGTGTACGTCTCGGTGTACCGGGGGACGAGCCGGCCGGCCCACCGGACGGAGTAGTTGTCCGCCCCGACGTCCCGGAACCCGGGGCTGATCGACCCGCCCGGCCGGCCGACCGTCCCCCAGTCGAAGTCGATCCGCTGGTCCTTCCGGGTGAACGCGGCCGTCGTGAACGAGGCGTCGGCGTAGTACGTCCCGGTCAGCCCGGCGTCCGTCCAGCCGCCGCCGGCCGCCGGCACCTCCCGGGCCTCGAGGGCCTCGGTCCCGAGCGGTCGGGCCCGGCCCGCGGCCCCGGGCCGGGTCTTCCGGCCGGGACGGAGGGGACGCACCAGCCAGGCGGTCGGGGGCGACTTCGGCGACATGGTTCGGCCCGTGGCGAATGTGGAGTCGGCGGGGCCGCGGCGCGGTCCCGGACCGGGGCGACGGGGTAACGGACGATCGTGCCCGGCGAGTCGGGGGCGATGTCCGAGGGGCCGATAACCCTAGAACACGAACTCGGCGTGAAGCAACCGAAGATCGGGAAAATGCGGGCAGAAAAATTGAGGCGAAAGCATAATCCGAACGGGAACCAGTCGTGAGGACTGAACCACCTACCAGAACACCATTTAGCTCAAACCATCCACGTATTTCGCCAGCCCGCATCCGGCAATCGATATTACTCCGCAGGAAGAAGAATCCGGAGAAATCGGCAAAAACTACCGATTGACGATTGACAGCTCAGGCCCGATCTGGGAAATTACCCCTGCAGCGAAACCCCGCAACCGCGACCCCGATTGCTCAACCTACCACCGTGGTAGGACGGGGCGTGGAGCACCTGACCGACCGGGACATTCGACCCGGCTACCCGCCGGGTCGAACCCTCCTCCGCGTGACGGCTCCGCCCAAGCCGCTCGACGCCGCCCCCCGGTCTAATTGCTGACGACAGGGCAACACCCAATCCCCGACCGCAACCGACCCGGATACGGGTCTGGACGCGGTTACGCTCAGGAGAGCGGGCGTGCGCTCACACACGGCCGTAATCGCGTTAGACAATTGTTCGCTATATAGTGGACACACTATTCCTGACGTTTTGTCTGTCGGGACGTTCACGCCACCCCGGGAGCCTTCGCCCGGGTGGTCGCCCCGGTTGTCCTGCCGGTTCTATTACAAGAAGTACTCGCGGCTCTACGCCCGGGCGGCCCGCCGGACGGCCAAGCGCGGGCTCGACGTGGCCGTGGCCGCCGCCCTCCTGATCGGCCTGCTCCCGCTGTTCGCCCTCGTGGCCGTGCTCATCAAGCTGACCGACGGCGGCCCGGTCCTGTTCTGGCAGACCCGGGTCGGCCGCTGGGGCCGGGAGTTCCCGTTCCCCAAGTTCCGGTCGATGGTCCCGAACGCCGAGCGGCTGCTCCCGGCCGTGCTGGCCCACAACCACCACGCCACCGGCGTCACCTTCAAGGCCAAGAACGACCCCCGGCTGACCTGGATCGGCCGGGTCATCCGCCGGTTCAGCGTCGACGAGTTGCCGCAGCTGTGGTGCGTGCTGACCGGGGACATGACGCTGGTCGGCCCCCGCCCGGCCGTCCCGCGGGAGGTCGCCCAGTACACCCTCCACGACCGCCGGCGGCTGGACGTCACCCCCGGGCTGACCTGCTTCTGGCAGGTCCGCGGGCGGGGCGACCTGCCGTTCGACCGCCAGGTCGAGTTGGACCTGGAGTACATCGAACGGCAGTCGCTGGTCCTCGACCTGAAGCTCCTGCTCCTGACCGTCCCGGCCGTGGTTTCCGGCCGGGGGGCCTACTGACCGCGGCGGCCGACCGGCCCCCCCCGGCCGGCGGCCGCCGAACCAGGACACGAACCCATCCGGTGCCCACGGAGGACGTGATGCGTGCGGTGGTGGTACTGCCCGGCCGGGGGGGGGAAGGCCCCCCGGTCACCGACCGGCACGCCGGCCCGATGCTCTGGGTCGTCGACCGGCCGTTGGTTCAACACGTGTGCGAGGCCCTCGCCCTCCGCGGGGTGGGGGCCGTGGACTGGGTCTACCCCCGCGCCGCCGAGGCCGCCCGCCGGCTCCTCGGCGGCGGGGAGCGGTGGGGCCTCCAGTTCCGGCACCACGCGGCCGCCGGCAAGAACCCCTACGAGGTCGCCGCCACCCTGACGGCCGCCTGGCTCGACCGGCCGGTCCTCTTCGGCCACGCCGACCGCCTGGTCGAACTGGCCGCCGTCCGGTCCGACCCGACCACGACCGTGTTGTACGGCTCCCGCGGGGCCGACGACCGCTGGGCCTGGAACGGCTGGGCGCTGCTGTCCGAGACCGACGCCCGCCGGTTCCCGCAGCAGGCGACCGGGTTCGACCACCTGGCCCGGCTGCTGGCCGCCGGCCGGTCCGCCTGGGCCGAGGCCGCCGACGGGCCAGCCCCCCGCTGCCTGCCGAGCTACCTGGCGGCGACCCGGGCCGCCCTGGCGACAGGTGGTGCGGACGCCCACGTCCCGGCTTCGGTCCGGGTCCACCCGACGGCCCGGCTGGTCGGACCGGTCCACCTCGGGGCCGATGTCGAAGTCGGCCCCGGGGCGGTGGTCGGGCCGTTCGTGGCTGTCGGGCCGAACTCGGTGGTCGACCGCGGGGCCGTCCTGGCGAACGCGGTCGTCCTGCCGGACACCTACGTCGGCCCCGGGCTGGTCCTGGACGGCGGGCTGGTCGACCGGCACCGGGTCGTCACGACCGGGCCGGACGGGCGGCCGGTGTTCCACAACGGGGCGGCGGCCGGCAGCCTCACCGACCACCGGCTCGGCCGGTGGGGGGCGGCGGCCGGCCGGGCGACTTCGGCTGTTATCGGAGTGGTTCGCCGGCTGATAGCCGGTCCGGTCCGGCTGACTGAGCGGGCCGCCCCCGCGGCCGTGCCGATGCTGACGAATGACGAGCCGGCGGCCGAGCCGGCCGTGGTGTCGTGACGGACGGACCGGCGGCCCGGGTGCCGCGGGGTCGGCGAGTCGTGCTGGAACCGGCCGCGCTGCGGCCGACGGGTTGCGGGCGTCGCTGGGATGCCCGCGGGAGGTGTCGAGGAGTCCTTACCCGCAAGAGGTGCAGACGATGAACGCCCGCAGTCTCCTGTCCCCGTGGAAGGTGCTGGTCGCCGCCGTGGCGATCGGCGCAGCCTCCACCCCCGCCCAGGCCGGGCTGACGCTCACCGGGACGACCGGCTCCGAGACGAAAAATTCCACCAACGACGCGATGGGCGGGGCGACCTTCGGGACGAAGACTTACGGCAACTCGCTCGTCTTCACGGATTACACGCTGTACTACAACATTTCGGAAACGCCGCCCGGGTCCAGCACGCCGACCACGACGCGGACGGTTACGCTGGACGGCCGCCTGGTCTCCCAGCACAAGGTGCTGGGGAACATCCAGTTCACCCTGCTCAGCACCAATGACACGACCCCGCAGGGGAAGCCGTTCGTCGTCGGGGCGACGCTCGCCACGACGTACAACCCGACGATGATCGGCGGGGAGCCCGCCAACGGGCCGGGCGACTCGGTCTCGACGTTCGGTCAGGTCGTGCAGGGGTCGAACACGTCCAAGTCGGGGTCGAGCCCGATCTCGCTGACTTACGACGTCAACAACCTCTCCAAGTCCGGCTCCCAGCAGCAGTCACACAACGCCCCCCTCACTGGTGCCTTCGACCTCGCCGGCCTGACCACGAACTTCGATATTAACGACTACCACGCGACGGATGTCACGTTCGTCGCCACGGCCTACGTCCATGCCGTCCCGGAGCCGGTGAGCATCCTGGCCGCGGCGTTCGGGCTGCCGTGCATGGGGGCGGTGGTCCGGTTCGGCCGCCGCAAGCTGGGCCGGGCGACCGCCTGACCCTGGCCGGGGTGGTCCCGGCCGAGGGCCGGGGCCGTCCGCAAGACGAGACCCCGGCGGCCCACCCTTAGTGGTGGGCCGCCGGCCGTTCCGGGCGAAAATGACCGGCCGGAGGGTTCCCACCGGCCGCCCGCTGTGGTATAGTCGGTGGAGTTGTTGCGACCCACCCGACCGCCCCCTCTCCCCCGCCCCGCCCCGTTGGGTGTGGCCAACCGCGGTCCCGGACCGTGTGCCCGATGCCCAAACTCCCGTCCGACCCCGCCGGCCGGGCCGCCCTCGTCACCGGGGGGCTGTTGCTCGCGGCCGCCGCCTGGGCGTACCTCCCGACCGTCGCCGGGCTCGCCGACACCTGGGACCGCGACCCGAACTATTCGCACGGCTGGCTGATCCCGATCCTGGCCGCCGGGCTGGCGTGGTTCCGGCTCAAGGGGGAGCCGCTGCCGGCCGTCCGGCCGGACTTCTGGTGGGGCTGCGGGCTCCTGGCGGTCGCCACCGCCGCACGGGCGGCCGGGGCGTACTTCTACGTCACCCCGCTCGACCACCTGGCCTTGTTGCTGACGCTGCCGGCCCTGGTCCTCCTGACCGGCGGCCGCGGCTGGCTGCGGCGGGTCTGGCCGGCCCTGGCCCTGCTCGTGTTCACCGTCCCGGTCCCGGGGTCGCTCGGCGGGACCGAGATGACCGGGGTGCTCCAGGGCTTCGCCACCCGGGCCAGCACGTTCGCCCTCCAGACGTTCGGGCTGGTGGCCTACCGGGAGGGGAACGTGATCGTCACCCGCAGCGGCGACCTCGGGGTGGTCGAGGCGTGCAGCGGGCTGCGGATGCTGATGGTGTTCTGCGCCCTGGCGGTGGTGACGGCCGTCCTCCTGCCGATCGGGTGGGTCCGCAAGGTGGTCCTGGTGGCCAGCGCCGTCCCACTCGCCCTGGCCTGCAACGTGATCCGGATCACCACCGCCGGGCTGGCCGGGGACGCCCTGGGGAGCGACGCCGGGTATTTCGTCTTCCACGACCTGGCCGGGTGGCTGATGGTGCCGCTGGCGTTCGTCTTCCTGGCGGCCGAGATCGTCCTGCTGTCGAAGCTGGTCCGCCAGACCGACCCGGCCCCGGCCCGGGTCGCCGCCCCGCCGGCCCCCGGGCCCCGGGTCGGGGTCGGGGCGGCCGGGTAGGCCCGGGTTTGACTCCGCCACACTTGACTTGAGTTCCGCCCATGACGCCCACCCCCAACCCGTCCGGCGACCCCCCGGCCCTCCCCGGCGGTTCCCACCTCCGGCCGCTCGCCCTGCCGGCCGGCGGGGCCGACCCGGCGGTCGTGATCCCGGTCGAAGACCCGCCGGCCCTGTCGGCCCGGGTCACCCCCGGGTCCCTGCTCCGGGCCCTCGGCCGGTGCTGGCCGGTGGCCGTCCCGGTCGGGCTGATCCTGGCGGCCGGGGCCGGGGCCGGGGCGTGGGCCCTGCGGCCGGACAAGTACACCTCGGCCACCCTGATCCGGGTGCTCCCGGCGTCGGCCTCCCGGCTGTTGGCCGACGACCACCGGGCGCCGGAGGGCGGGGCCGCGACGATCGGGTACATGCGGACCCAGGTCGCCCTGCTCCGCAGCCGGCAGGTCCTGACCGCGGCCCTGAAGGACGAGAAAGTCCGGCAGCAGCCGATCCTGCTGGACAAGGACAACCCGGTCGAGTGGCTGGAGAAGGAGTTGAAGGCCGAGCAGTTCGACGGGACCGATCTAATCCGGGTGTCGCTGACGGCGCGGGGGGACGGGTCCGGCCTGGCCACGATCGTCAACGGGGTGATCGACGCCCACCTGGCGATGGTGCGGGACACCGAACTGGACGCCCAGAACCGGCTCCTGAGCGACCTCCAGAAGGCGTACACGGCGAAGGAAGAGGCCGTCCGGAAGCTCCGGCAGACGGTCCAGACCTTGAGCCGGGACCTCAAGGGCGGGGACCCGCAGGTTCTGGTGCTCAAGCAGACAACCCTGCTCGGCAAGCAGTCGATGCTGGAACGGGAGCTGGCCGCCACGGACACCCGGCGGCGGGAGCTGCAGGTCCGGCTGGCCAAGTTCCAGCGGCAGCTCGCCCCGCCGGCCGAAGGGGCCCCGGCGGCGGCCCCCGACCCGGCGGTGGTCGACGCCCTGGTCGAGCAGAACCTGGAGAACGACCCGCACGCCCGGACCGTGCTGGCCGAAGTGGTCAAGGCGAAGGAGTACGTCGAAGCGCTCGGGGCGAAGGCGGTCGACCCGGCCAACACGCAGTTGGCCAAGGCCCGGGAGCGGCTGGAACTGGCCCAGAAGCGGCTGGACGCGGCCCGGGAGGCCCGGCGGGCGGTGGTCGTGGCCCGGCAGGCGGCGTCCGTCCGGGCCGCAGCCCTGCTGGCGGACCAGGACACCCGGGCCGAGCTGGACCTCCTGACCGCCCAGCGGGACGACCTGCAGCGGGAGGCCGGGAAGGTCAAGGCGGAGGTCGAGCGGTACGGGCTGAGCTCGGTCGACCTCGAGTTGCAGCGGGAGGAGGCCGCCCGGAGCGAGGCGCTCGTTAAGGTGCTGTACGAACAGAAGGAGCGGCTCGGGGTCGAGCTGAACGCGGCCAACCGGCAGCGGGTCGTCTCCCTCGGCAGGGCCGAGGCGGCGACCGTCCCGAACCCGCTCGGGCGGGCCATGGAGGCCGGCGGGGCGGCCGCCGCCGGGCTACTCCTCGGCCTCATCGCGGTGTGCTTCCGGGAGGCCCGGCGGAACAAAATCCACCACGCCGCGGACGTGGCCCGGGGGCTGCGGCTGCCGGTGGTCGGGGCCCTGCCGGCGGCCCCGGCCCCGTCCCTGGCCGGGGCCCTG
>JAIEQO010000430.1 GCA_019747655.1 Gemmataceae bacterium
ACCCGAACGCGAACAGGTGGACGGCCGGCCCGCCGCCCGGCCCGGCCCCGGTGACGACCCCCGGTCCGACCCCGGCGAACACCCCGGCCGCGACGTTCACGCCGCCCCGGAACGCCCCTTCGTAGGCCGCGAACCGGCCGACCTCGGCGAAGTCGCCGCCGCGGTACACGGCGACCACCGGCCCGCCACCGTTCCCGGCCCCGACGACGACCTCGGCCGTACCGTCGCCGTCGAGGTCGGCCGCGGCCACGCTCCCGACCCCGCCCCGGAACGACGGCTCGTAGGCGAAGAAGCTGGCGGCCAGCGATCCGTCCGTGCCGTCGAAGACCCGAACGGCCGGCCCGCCGCCGGCCCCGGCCCCGGCCACCACGTCCGGGACGCCGTCCCCGGTCACGTCGGCCACCGCCACCCGCACCCCGCCGGCGAACGACGGCTCGAACGCCAGGAACCGGTTCAGCTCCCGGCCCGTCGCCGCGTCGTTTACCGTCACCACCGGCCCCTGCCCGATGTCCCGGCCGACCGCGTAGTAGCTCCCGCCGGCGGCGAGCGGCGCCCACGGCGACGGCGGCGGCAGGTCCGGCGACCCGCCCGCGACCCGCTCCCGGAACCAGTCGAGGATTTCCAGCGCCTGGAGGTTGCGGACGTTCTGGCCGAACAGCAGGTCGGCCCCGATGAACCGGCCGCCTCCGGCCGTCGCGTTCAGGTGCAACAGGTCGGACTTCAGCCCCCGGGCCGGCAGGGCGGCGAGTTGCCGCCACAGGTTCCACACCGGCACCCGGTACTGCCCCCCGACGTCCGCGATCACCTGGTTCACGGCGTTCACGTCGCCCCCGTACGCGCCGTTGTACAGCAGGATGTCCGGGACGGTGCTGAGGACCGGGACGACCCCGGCGTCGGCCAGCCGGGTGACCAGGTACGTCAGGTTGGCCCGGTACTGCTCCGGGTTGCGGGTGATGGTGGCGTCGTTCGTCCCCACCATGACCAGGGCGACCCCGGCGTTGGTCGCCGCGACCTCCCCGTCGAGGTACGGAAGCAGGATCGGCAGGTAGCCGCCGCCGAACGCGATCCGCCGGGGCTGGTTGAACGAGTTGAACCCGGACCCGTCGACCGGGGCCCGGTAAGCCGCCAGGGTGTCCACCAGGTCCGGCCGGACGGCCGCCAGCCCGGACCCGACCGGGTTGAACCCGGCCCGGCCGAGCGGCACGAGGTAGTTGGTGTCGGCGGTGTTGCTGTCCCCGATCTTCAGGAACACGTCGGTCCGGCGGCCGAGCAACGCCCCGCGGGCGGCGATCGTCCGGGCGTTGTCCAGTACGGCGGCGTTCCCGAAGTCGAGGACCGGGAGAGTCTGGAACGCGGCCGGGACCTCCCGGGCTTCCAGCGGCTCGGCCGACAGGCGCGGGCGGGGGTACACGCGGCGGTTCCGGTGGTAACGGGGCGTGATGTCCCCATCTTCCCCGAGCCGCCGAATCGCCGCAAGTTTCGCCAGATTAACTCGGGTTCCGTCTTATGAGATTGCCGGCCGGGGATGCCGACTCTGCCGCCGGTAACACCCCCGCCGGGTCGGCGAAAATGGCCGGTACGCCGCCGGTGTGGATGAACACCAGGACCGAGCCCGGCGGGTACGTCCCGGCCCGGACGTCGGCGATCAGGGCGGCCAGCGCCTTGGCCGAGTAGACCGGGTCGAGCAGGATGGCCTCCGTCGTGGCGAGCAAGTGCAGCGCCTCCCGCCCGGCCGGCGACGGCTTCCCGTATCCCGGGGCGACGTACCCCTCGTCGGCGTCGACGTCGGCCGGGGTCAGCCGGTGCGGCAGCCCGAGCCGCTCGGCGGCCGCGTTGGCGTCGTTCGCCAGGGCCGTCGGGATGTGCCACGGCCAGTGCATCGGGCAGATCAGCCGGGCCGGGCACTCCAGCCCGAGGAGGGCCTTGCCGAGCGCGACGCCGGCCCCGGTCGCCCCGGACGAGGAGACGTACAGGGCGGACGGAGCGAGGCCGCGGCCCGCGAGTTGCTCGACGATTTCGGCCACGCAGACGGCGTAGGAGACCGCCGCCAGCGGCACCACCCGCGGCCGGTGCCAGGCGTAAGGTCGGCGGCCGGCCCGGCGGAACTCTTCGGCCTTCGTGGACAGGAGGGCGTCCAGCTCCGGCCCGACGGCCGCGTCGGTGAACTCGACGTGGGCGCCGACGAGGTGATCGAGCAGGAGGTTTCCCTGCGGCTCGGTGGTGTAGTGCCCGCGGCTCAGGTACAACCGGCATTCCAACCCCAGCTTCGCGCACCCCGCGGCCGTCTGCCGGCAGTTGTTCGACTGGACCCCGGCCCCCCAGACGACGAGGTCGCACCCCCGGTCGACGGCGTCCCCCAGCAGGAACTCGTTGTGCCGGGCCTTGTTCCCGCCGAGCAGGAGGCCGGTGCAGTCGTCCCGCTTGATGAACACCCGGACGCCGCCGCCGAGAAGCTGGGCAAACCGGGGGGCTTCTTCCAGGGGCGTCGGCAGGTGGGCCAGCCGGACCCGCGGCAGCCGGTCGGCGGCGGCGTACAGATCGGACGGATGAAGATTCGGGAACATCATGGCGGGACCCATCGGGTGCGGCCTATCAATCCGGGATCGGCCCGGGTATTCTCCGGGATCGGCCCGGGGGAGCAACCGCGATGGACGAGGCGGCGGACGAGCGGTTCCTGCTGATGGCCATTACCGCCGCGACGGCCAACCCGCGGGCCCCGTTCGGGGCGGTCGTGGCCGACGCCGACGGGCTGCTCGTCTCCGAGGGGTGCAACCGGTCGCACGAGAACCCGACCCTGCACGGGGAGATCGACGCCATCCACAACGCGATCGCGGCCGCCCCCCGGACCGACTGGCGGCGGGCCACCCTGTACGCCACCGCCGAGCCGTGCCCGATGTGCATGGCCGCCGTCCTGTGGGCCGGGATCGGCCGGGTGGTCTACGGGACCTCGATCCCGACGCTGAAGCGGCTCGGCTGGCGGCAGCTCGACCTGCGGGCCGCCGAGGTGGTCGAGCGGGCCGCCGGGTGGCCGCCGGTGGAACTCGTCGGGGGGGTGCTGGAGGCCGAGTGCGACCGGCTCTTCGCCCCCGGCCCGGGCCGCGGCTGATGGACTTCCGCCCCCCACCATCCCTACCATCGGGTGTGGACCCGCCGCCCGTTGTCGAGCCGTTGTCACCGGACCCCCGCATGCCCGCCCCGGCCGCCACCGCCGACCGCCCCGCCGCCCCGAAGGCCGGCCGCCGGCCGCAGAAGGTCCTGGTGATCGGGGCCGGGCCGGGCGGGCTGGCCGCGGCCATGCTGTTGTCACGGGCCGGGCTGGACGTCCACGTGGTCGAGCGGCTGCCGCGGGTCGGCGGGCGGTGCAGCGCGGTCGAGGCGGACGGCTTCCGGTTCGACCTCGGCCCCACCTTCTTCCTCTACCCCCGGGTGCTAGAGCGCATCTTCAAGCTGGTCGGCCGGGACCTCTTCCGGGAGGTCCCGATGACCCGGCTCGACCCCCAATACCGGCTGGCCTTCGGTACGGGGCAACGGCTCGACTGCACCCCGGACGTGGCCCGGATGGAGCGGGAGATCGCCCGGATCGCCCCGGCCGACGCGGCGGGACTGCGGCGGTTCCTGGCGGAGAACCGGGCGAAGATGGACGGCTTCCGGCCGATCCTCGAGCGCCCCTTCCTCCGCTGGCGGGACCTGCTCAGTTGGGACCTCGTCAAGATGCTGCCGGTCCTGCGGCCGTGGAACTCGGTCGACGGCGAACTCGGCCGGTACTTCAGCGACCCCCGCATCCGGCTGGCGTTCACGTTCCAGTCGAAGTACCTCGGGATGTCGCCGTTCAACTGCCCGAGCCTGTTCTCGATCCTGTCGTTCCTGGAGTACGAGCACGGGGTCTGGCACCCGACCGGCGGCTGCTCGGCCGTGTCCGAGGGGATGGCCCGGGTCGCCGGCGAGCTGGGCGTCACCTTCTCGCTCGGCGTGGAGGTGAAGGAGATGTTGTTCGACGGCCGACGGGCGGTCGGGGTGCGGACCGACACGGGCGAGCACCGGGCCGACGCGGCGGTGGTGAACGCCGACTTCGCCCAGGCGATGACCAGGCTCGTCCCGGACCGGCTCCGGCGGAAGTGGACCGATGCGAAGATCGAGAAGAAGAAGTTCTCCTGTTCGACGTTCATGATGTACCTCGGCGTCGAGGGCCGGTACGACGACCTCCCGCACCACACCATCTACACGGCCGAGGACTACCACGCCAACCTGGCCGACATCGAGGTCCACCACCGGCTGACCGATGACACCTCGTTCTACGTCCAGAACGCCTCGGTCACGGACCCGACCCTCGCCCCGGAGGGGATGAGCACGCTCTACGTCCTGGCCCCGGTGTCGAACCTGCACCCGAACATCGACTGGAGAACGGCCGCGCCGGGGTTCCGCAAGCTGCTGCTGACCCAGCTCGCCAAGATCGGCGTCACGGACGTGGAGCGGCGCATCCGCTACGAGAAGGTGGTGACGCCGGACGACTGGCACGGCCGGTACGCGGTGTACCGGGGGGCGACGTTCAACCTGGCCCACACCCTCGGCCAGATGCTCCACTTCCGGCCGCGGAACCGGTTCGACGACCTCGACGGGGTGTACCTGGTCGGCGGCGGGACCCACCCCGGGAGCGGGCTGCCGGTCATTTACGAGGGCGCCCGGATCACCAGCCGGCTGCTGCTCGAAGATTTCGGCCGCGACACCGGCTGGCTAGGGCTGCCGGGGGCGAACGAGCTGCCGGTGCCGGCTACAACGGTGTAGGGCCGGCTGTGCCGGCCTCCGGATGCATGGCCGGCACAGCCGGCCCTACCAGGACGGAGGGGTTGGACGGTGGGACACGTGGCGAACGGCGAACGGGTCGGGGTGGTCGGCGGCGGGCTGGGCGGGCTGGCGGCGGCCTGCGTGCTGGCCGCCCGCGGGCACCAGGTCGTGCTGTTCGAGGCTAGCCCGTGGCTCGGCGGCAAGGCGGCCGTCCTGTCCGAGTGCGGGTTTCGCTTCGACATGGGCCCGACGATTCTCACCATCCCGTCGGTGCTGAAACGCATCTTCGCCGAGGCCGGCCGCGACCTCGCCGACTCCCTCGACCTCATCCGCCTCGACCCGCAGTGGCGGTGCTTCTTCGCCGACAGCACTGTCCTCGATCTGGTCGAAGACATCGAGACGATGGCGGACCGGCTCGACGCCTACGCCCCGGGGACCGGCTCCGGGGCCGGCTACCGCGACTTCCTTCGCCTCTCCGACCGGCTCCACCGCATCTCGGATAGCTACTACTTCTGGAAGTCGATCGGCGGCATCCGGGACATGATGGACGTGCGGGCCGGGTTCTCGCCGAAGATTCTTGGCGACTTGCTGGCGATGCGGATGGGGCGGTCGGTCGCCGGGACGGTCCGCAAGTTCAACCCGGACCCGCGGGTCGCCCAGATGCTCGACCACTTCACCCAGTACGTGGGGTCGAGCCCGGCGGCGTCGCCGGCGGTCCTCTGCGGCATCGCCCACATGCAGACCGGGGAGGGCGTCTGGTATCCCCGCGGCGGCACCCGGGCCGTCCCCGAGGCGCTGGCGCGATTGGCCGAGGAGTTGGGCGTCGACCTGCGGCCGAACTGTGGGGTCAGGCGGATCGTCACCGACCCGGCCGGCAGGGCGGTCCGCGGGGTCGAGACGCAGGACGGCGAGGTCGTGGAACTGGCCGCGGTGGTGTCGAACGCCGACAGCGTCCGCACCCACCGCGAGCTGCTGGACGGCGGGACCCCGCAGGCGACCCGCCGGTTCTTGAAACGGCGGGCCTACGAGCCGGCCTGCTCCGGCGTGGTCCTGTACCTCGGCCTGAACAAGCGGTACGACCACCTCCTGCACCACGACTTCGTCTTCAGCCGCGACCCGGAGGAGGAGTTCGAGTTCATCTACGGCAAGGGCGAGCCGGCCCCGGACCCGACCTGTTACCTGGCGGCGACGGCCCGGACCGAGCCCGAGACCGCCCCGCCCGGCGGCGAAGCCCTCTACGTCCTCGTCCACACCCCGTACCTCCGGCCGCACCACGACTGGTCGCGGATGTTCCCGACGTACCGGCGGGTCATTCTGGATAAGCTCAAAACGACCGGGAAGATGCCTGACATCGAGGACCGGATCGTGTTCGAGCGGCACCTGACCCCGCAGGACATCCACGACCGCTACCGCGTGCTCGACGGCGCAATCTACGGCCTGGCCAGCCACGGCAAGTGGACCGGGGCGTTCAAGCCGGCCAACCGGTCGCCGGACGTGAAAGGGCTGTACCTCGCCGGCGGGGCGGCCCACCCCGGCCCCGGGATGCCGATGGTCCTGATGAGCGGCTGGATCGCCGCCGACACCCTGGACCGGGACCGGGCCGCCCCGAAGCCGGCCGCCGAGCCGGCCGCGGCCGTCTGACCGACCCGCCCATGAGCACCCAAGCCCCACCCCGGGCGGCCGGCCCGGTCGAGTTGCCCCGCCGCTGGCCGTGGCTCCTCCGCGGCTTCCGGAAGTACGCCCGGCGGTACGCCCGCAAGCACTTCCACGCCGTCCGGGTGTCGAAGACGAGCCACCCGTTCCCGCCGGCCGCCGAGCCGGTCCTGGTCGTCCTCAACCACCCTTCCTGGTGGGACCCGCTTGTAGCGCTGATCCTGGCCGGCGAGTTCACCGCCCACGCCCACTTCGGGGCCATCGACGCCGTCGCGGTCGAGCGGTACGGGTTCTTCAAGCGGCTCGGGTTCATCGGCGTCGACACGCACTCGCTCCGCGGGGCAACCGAGTTCCTGCGGGTCGGTGCGGCCATCTTGTCCGAGCCCGGGCGGGCCTTCTGGGTGACGGCCCAGGGGCGGTTCACCGACCCCCGGGTGCGGCCGCTCGGGCTGCGGTCGGGCGTCGGCCACCTCGCGGCCCGGCTGGAGCGGGGGGCGGTCGTGCCGGTGGCGTTCGAGTACCCGTTCTGGGACGAGCGGACACCCGAAGTGCTAATCCGCGTCGGTGAGCCGGTCCGGGTGGCCGACCGCCCGGGGCTCGACGGCAAAGAATGGACGGCGGTGATCGAGGCCGCCCTGACCCGGACGGCGGACGACCTCGCGGCCGACGCCATGACCCGCGACCCGGCCCGGTTCACCAGCCTCGTCGGCGGCCGGACCGGCATCGGCGGGGTGTACGACTTGTGGCGGCGGGCGAAGGCCCTCGCCCGGGGCGAGCGGTTCGACCCGTCCCACGCGGCCGCCACCGCCGGCCGGGAGGCCCGGCCGTGACCCTCCTCGTCGTGTCGCTCGTCTGCCTGTGGTGCGCGGCCTTCCCCGCCCTGCTGTTCCTGTGGAACCGGACGTACTTCCGCCCGCCGCCCCAGCCCGCCGCCGGCGCACCAACCCCCGCCATCTCGGTTCTCATCCCGGCCCGGAACGAGGAACATGCCATCGGGGCGTGCGTCGAATCCGTCTTGGCATCAACCGGCGTCGAGCTAGAGGTGATCGTCCTCGACGACCACTCGTCCGACCGGACGGCCGAGGTGGTCCGGGAGATGGCGGCGAAGGACCGGCGGGTGCGGGTCGAGTCGGCACCGCCGCTGCCGCCCGGCTGGTGCGGCAAGCAGCACGCCTGCTACGCCCTGTCGAAGCTGGCTCGCTACCCGCTGCTCACCTTCCTCGACGCCGACGTGCGGCTGACCCCCGACGCCCTCGCCCGGATGGCCGCGTTCCGGCAGCGGACCCGGGCCGGCCTGGTCAGCGGCTTCCCCCGGCAGGAGACGGGAACGCTGCTCGAAAAACTGGTGATCCCGCTTATCAACTGGCTGCTGATGGGCTACCTGCCGATGGTCGGGGTGCGGCAGACGACTTGGCCCGGGTTCGGGGTCGGCTGCGGGCAGTGGTTCCTCACCACCCGCGAGGCCTACGACGCGGTCGGCGGACACGCGGCGGTCAAGTCGTCCCTCCACGACGGCCTGACCCTGCCGCGGGCCTACCGCCGCAAGGGCATCCGCACCGACATCTGCGACGCGACGGACCTGGCCGTCTGCCGGATGTACCGGTCGGCGGCGGGGGTGTGGAACGGGCTGGCCAAGAACGCCCGGGAGGGGATGGCCGCGACCGGTCAGATCGGCGTCTGGACGGTCGCGCTGGTGCTCGGGCAGGTGATGCCGACCCCGCTTTTGGTGGCTGTGGGCGTGACCGGAGATGTTCCCGCGTCGGCCGCCGCGGGGGCGGCGGCGGTGCTGTCGTACCTGCCCCGGCTCGCGTCCGCCCGGCGGTTCCGGGCGTCGTGGCTCGGGGCCGCCCTCCACCCGGCCGGGGTAACGGTACTGCTGGCGATCCAGTGGTTCGCGGTCTACCGCGCCGTCATCGGCAAGCCGGTCGGGTGGAAGGGCCGGCCCCGGCCGTAGCCGCTACACGTCCAGCTCTTCGGCGATCGCCTGGTCGGCCTTCTCCATGATGAACTTGTACCGGTGCTCGGCGTCCTTCCCGAGAAGCTCCTTGAAGGCGTCGTGAGCCTCCAGGTTGGAATCGATCTCGACCTTCAAGAGCGTCCGGCTGCGGGGGTCGAGGGTGGTTTGCGAGAGCACCTTGAACGGCATCTCGCCGAGCCCCTTGAACCGGGTGATGTCGGCCTTGGCGTTGGCCCGCAGCCCGGCCAGGATTTCCTCCTTGTGCTCGTCGTCCTTCGCCCAGTGCGTCTCCTTGCCCACGTCAATCCGGTAGAGCGGCGGCTGGGCGATGTACACGTGCCCCTTGCGGACCAACTCCGGGGCGTGGCGGAAGAAGAAGTCCAGCATCAGCGTCGTGATGTGATGCCCGTCGGCGTCGGCGTCCATCAACAGGATGATCTTGCCGTACCGCAGCCCGTCGTAGTGGAACTTGTCGCCGGCGCTCGTGCCGATGGCGGTGACGAGGTCGGCCATCTCCTGGTTCGCCAAGACGCGGGAGGTCGGCAGGTCCTCGCCGTTGAGGATTTTGCCCCGCAGCGGCAGCACCGCCTGGGTGTTGTTGTTCCGCCCCTGCTTGGCCGACCCGCCGGCCGAGTCGCCCTCGACGATGAACAGTTCGGTGTGGTCCCGGTCGGTGCTCTTGCAGTCGGCCAGCTTCCCCGGCAGGCTCAGCCGCCGGCTGCCCGGCGTCTTCCGCTTCACCTCGCTGACCGCGGCCCGGCTGGCCTCCCGGGCCTTCGCCGCCAGCACGATCCGCCCGATGATGGCGTCGGCCGCGGTCTTGTTGTTGTTCAGCCAAGCCTCCAGCGCCGGCCGGGCGAAGCCGTCGACGGCCGCGTCCATCTCCGGGTTGTTCAGCCGCTGCTTGGTCTGGCCCTCGAACTGCGGTTCCCGGACGAACACCGACAGCACCGCGACGACGCCCTCGCGGATGTCGTCGGAGGTGATCTTCAGGCCCTTGATCTTGATGTCGTGAGTCTCGATGTAGCTGTTGACGGCCTTCCGCAGGGCGCTCTTGAGGCCGTTCTCGTGGGTGCCGCCGTTGGGCGTGCGGATGCCGTTGACGTAGGACCGGTACGTCTCCTCCGTACTCTCGGTCCACTGGAGCGCGACCTCGACCTTGCTGCCGGTCTCGCGGACGGCCGAGAACGCCGCCTCCGTCACGGCCGGCTTGCCGCCGTCCTTGACCAGCTTCTGGAGGAAGGCCGGCAGGCCCCCGGGGTTGGCCAGCTCGTAGGTGTGGCCGCCGTGCTCGTCCTTGAAGGTGATCGACAGCCCGGCGTGGATGAACGACATGTCCTCCAGCCGGGCCTTGATGGTGTCGGCGTCGAACCGGGTGGTCTTGAAGATCGTCTCGTCCGGCTCGAAGGTGATGCCCGTCCCGTGCCCGCGGGCCGGCCCGACCTTCTCCGGCTTGGCCTGCGGCACCCCCTTGGCGTAGGCCTGGCGGTACTCGAACCCGTCCCGCTTGACGGTGGCGACCAGCTTGCGGGACAAGGCGTTGACGACCGACGCCCCGACCCCGTGCAGGCCGCCGGAGTGCATGTACCCGCTGTCCGTCTCGCCGAACTTGCCACCGGCGTGGAGGACGGTCAGCACCAGCTCCAGGCCGGACTTCTTGTGCTTCGGGTGGATCTCGACCGGGATGCCGCGGCCGTTGTCGGTGACGGTCAGGGCGTCGCCGGCCTTGTGCAGCACCACCGTGATGTGGTCCGCATAACCGTTGATGTACTCGTCGACGGCGTTATCCAGGATTTCCCAGGCGAGGTGGTGCAGCCCTTTGGAGTCGACCCCGCCGATGTACATGGCCGGCCGCTTGCGGACCGGCTCCAGCCCTTCGAGGACCTGGATGTCCTCGGTCCGGTACTGCCCGTTCCGGCCCGCCGTGCCCAACGCTCCCATGTCGTCAGCCCCGCTCCTGGTGGTGTCCGCCCGGCCCGCCGGCCGTCACTGATAATACTTCTTGGACTTGATCGCCCCGGTGTCGGCGTCGATGACGTAGTGCGGCCCGCCCCCGGCCCACCGCGGCCGCCGCATGTGGTACTCGACGTGCCAGCCGTCGTC
>JAIEQO010000536.1 GCA_019747655.1 Gemmataceae bacterium
CGGTCCCAGGGAATGATGCGGCCTCACGCCGCCCGCCGCACCGGCAGCGGCTCCGCGGCCGGCACCACAACCGCCCGCGGTCCCATCACCGTCATCGCGTAGGCCCACAGCCCGACCGTGGCGAGGGTGGCGAACCCGTACTCCCGGAGCTGGTCGAACGGCCAGCCCGGGAAGAGCGGCAGCGCCGTCGCCCCGGCCCACCCGGCCAGGGCCGCGATCGTCCACCCGTCTGCCCCGGCCGCCCCCGGCCGGCGGCTCACCGACCGCACCCACAGCCCGGACGCCAGCGGCAGCACGAAGGCGTAGTAGTGCATGTGCGAGACGGGCGTCACGATCGTCATCAGGGTCGACAGGCTGCCGAAGAGCACGAGCTGGTCGGCCGGGTCGGCGGTCAGCCGGCGGCGGGCGACCAGCAGCGTGATCCCGGTCAACAGCCCGCCGATGACCCAGTGGGCGGCCCGGGTGGCGCCGTCGGCGTGGTCCGGCCGGTCCTTCCGCTCCAGGTGCGAGTGCCGCAGGTGGTGGAGGGCGGCCTGGAACGACTGGCTGTCGGTGGCCGTCGTCTTGGTCAGCTCCTTCCCGAACCGCTCGCCGCCGGCCCCGGTCGTCCCGGCCAGCAGGACGTGGTGGTAGAAGTCCTGATGCTTCTCGATCATGCCGCCCCAGCCCCAGACGGCCGCGGGGAGGACGACCAGCCCGACCACCGCGGCGGCGACGGCCCCGGCCCCGGCCCGCCAGTCCCGCCGGGCCAGCGGGAAGAGGAACAGGTACGCCGGGATCACCTTGATGACCGCGGCGGCCGCCAGCCACGCCCCGGAGGCGTACCGCCGGCCGCGGACCGCGGCCGCGAACCCGGCCGCCCCGAGGGCGACGAGCAAGAGCGTCACCTGCCCCTTGCCGAGCGAGAAGCCGATGCCCCCGAGGACGGCGTACAGCGGGACCGTCCGGGCGTACCACCACCGCCGGCTGCCCGGGACGGCGTCCGGCAGGGCCGCCCCGGCGAGGGCGTGGGCGGCGGTGAAGACGAACCCCACGCTGATGACGTACCACAGGCCGACCGAGACCGGGTACGGCAGGTAGCCGGCGCGGTCGTGGCCCGGGGCCGGGTCGGCCAGCGGGGCCATGAACACGCTGAACGGGGCCGGGTAGGTGTAGTGCAGCCCGCCGGCCTCGGTGACCTCGTAAATGTTCTGCCCGGTCCGGACCGCCCACCCGGCCCGGGCCAGCATCCCGAAGTCGGTGTGGGTGAACGTCAGGAAGCACGACCGGATCTCGGTCAGCACCCCGAACGCGACGACCAGGAGGGCGAACAGCCCGAGGCCGACCTTCTCCCAGCGGTACAGGCGGGCGTCGCCGGGGGCGGGGGTCATCGGCGGGTGCTCCGGGCCGGGAGTACGGGGCGTCGGGTGATCCATCGGCCGGGCGTGAGGGCCGACGGGAGGAAATCCGAGTCCCGGGGGCGGGCAAGCGTGGCCAGCCCGAACGCCCACAGGGCGATGGTCGCGGCCGGGCCGAGGCCGCACTCGCGGAGCCGGTCGAACACCGGCCCGGGGAAGAGCGGGACGGCCGTGAGCACGCCCCAGCCGACGAGGGCGGCCACGGTGCGGCCGTCGGCACAGGCGGCACCCGGCCGGCGGGCCAGCCCTCGCAGCCACAGCCCGGCGACCAGCGGCAGGGCGAAGGCGTAGTAGTGCATGTGCGACACCGGCGTCAGCAACAGCATCAGCACGCACAGGCAGCCCAGGTAGACGAGCCGGTCGGCCGGGGCGGCGGTGAGACGGCGGACGCCGACGAGGGCGGTGACGGCCAGCATCACCCCGCCGGAGAGCCAGTGGGCGGCCGCGGCCCGCGGGTCGGGCTCGTCCGGGCGGGTGTCACGGTCCGGGTAGAGCCACGCCTGGACGGCGGCCCGGACGGACTGGCTGTCGGTCGCCCGGGCCCCGTGCAGCTCCTCGGCCCGGGTCCGGTCGGCACCGCTCGAAAGAGCCGGGGCCAGCACCGCCGCGGCCATCGTCTTGTTCAGCTCGACGGCCCGGGCCGGCCCCCAGACGACCGCCGGGACGACGCCGAGTAGCACCACGGCGGCGACCACACCGCCGGCCAGGGCCCGCCAGTCGCGGCGGACGAGCGGGTCCACGACCAAAAGGCCGGGAATCACCTTGACCGTCGCGGCGGCCGCCAGCCACGCCCCGGACGCGAGCCGCCGGCCCCGCACCGACGCCGCGAACGCGGCCGCGACCAGGGCGACGACGAACAGGTTCACCTGCCCCCGGCCGAGGGTGTGGCCGACGCCGCCGAGGCAAACGTAGACGGGGATTGTCCGGGCGTACCACCACCGCCGGGACCACCGCCGGTCGCCCGGCAGCACCGCCCCGGCGAAGGCATGGACGGCGTAGGCCAGGCAGCCGACGGAAAGGACGTACCAGACCGCCACCGACACGGGGAACGGGAGGGTGCCGGCCCGCGGTAAGTCCGGGGGCGGCTCGGCCAGCGGGATCATCAGGACGGCGAACGGCGGCGGGTAGCAGTAGTGCCAGCCGTGGTCGTCGACGTGGGAGTAAAGGTCTCCGCCGTTCAGGGCCGCCCACCCGGCCCGGGTGTACACCCCGAGGTCGGTCCGGCGGGAGGACTGGAACGCCGACCGCAGCTCGACCACCGCCCCGAACGCGACGACCACCAGTAGGACGAGGAGGAGGCCGGCCCGTTCCCACGGGCGGAGGCGGTCGGGGTCGGTCATCGGGGCGGCGTCCGTGCCGGGGCGGTGCGGGTCCGGGGTGGGAGTTTAACGGGGCGGGAGAAGCGGACGCAAGCCCGCCTCCGGCGGGAATGACGAATGCCCCACCAATTACAAAATAAATCGAAGACCGGTCATGCGGTCCGGCGTCTTCGCCTTCGGCACTGGTCATTGGTGGGGCATTCGTCATTCCCGCCGGAGGCGGGTGAGGGCCAGCGGGTCGCCCAGCTCCGCGGCCCGGCGGTAGAGGGCATCGGCCCGCCCGGCGTCGGGCGGCACGCCCTTCCCCGTCTCGTACAGGTAGGCCAGCATCCGCACCCCCTCGGGGTGGTCCTGGGCGGCCGCCAGGTCGAACCACGGAGCGGCGGCCGCCGGGTCGTCGTGGCCGAAGCAGAGCACCAGCCCGAGGGCGAGCTGGGCCGACGCCGACCCGCCGTCGGCGGCCGCCTCCAGGGCGTCCCGGACATGGATGATGTCGTGCTCGGCCTCGTCCTCACCGGCCTGCCACGCCTGGAAGAACCAGTACGCCGCCAGCCCCGGATCGACGGACCGGCCGGGGCCGCCGTCGGCGTACAGCCGGCCGAGCGCCGTCATCGCCCGCGGCTGGCCGGCGGACGCGGCCCGCTCCCAGTGGGCGGCCGCCGCGTCCAGGTCGGCCGGGACGCCCTGACCGTGCTGGTGCATCACCCCGAGCTGGTAGAGCCCGTCCGGGTTGCCGGCTTCCGCGGCCCGGGCGTACCACGCCCGCGCCTCGGCGAAGCTTTGGGGGACGCCCCGCCCCTGGGCGAACAGGGCCGCGAGGTTGAACATCGCCCCGGGATGGCCGGCGTCGGCCGCGGCGCGGAAGTGGCTAGCGGCCGACGCCGGGTCGGCCGGGCCGCCCTCGCCGTAAGAGTGCATCAGCCCGAGCAGGTAGTGGGCCTGGGTGTGATTCGACGGGAGGAGCGCCGCGGCCAGCGACCGGGCGGCGGCGAAGTCGTGCCGCTCGTAGGCGGCGACCGCGTCGGCGATGGAGGGCATGAGCCCCTACGGGGAATGACGAGGGACGAATGACCCACCAATGACGAAGGATAAGACCCGAGCGGCATCCCGTCCCGGTGTCTTCGCCTTCGTCATTGGTGGGTCATTGGTGGGTCATTCGTCATTCCCGCGAAGCGGGTCAGGGCTTGGCGAAGGTGTTCGCGTCCAGCTTGTCCGAGAGGGTCATCTCGCTGATCTCGCCCTCCAGGTACAGCTTGCTGTCCCGCAGGGTCTTGAACTTCATCGCCTGCTTGGTCCCCTGCACCTCCTTGTAGGCGCTCGGGAACCCCTCCTCGTTGACCTCCTGCCCGCTCCCCTCGTCCTTCACCTTGGTCTCGTACTTGACCAGCAGGCTCGACTCCTTGTCGAAGTACAGGGTGACATCCCCGCGGCCCTTGTGGGACACCTTCACCCCCAGGGCCGGCTTGTCGTTCACCAGCACCTCCCCGGCGGTGGCCAGGGTGAAGTCCTTCCCCTTGACCAGCGGGGCGAGGGTGACGAGCCACCCGGCGTAGGCCTGGTCCCGGGCCTCGGCCAACTGGTCGGCGTTCAGCTCGACCACCTGGTCGCCGACCTTCGCCCACCCCTTGTCCCCGTCGATCACGTTGGTGACCTGGAGCGTCATCCCGCCCGCCTCGATCTGGATGTCGACCTTGAACTGGTCCGCGCCGTTGGCGTAGAGGCTGCCCTCCATCGGCAGGTTCATCCCCATCCCGTGGAAGGTGCCCTTGAACTTCGAGGTGGAGGCCCCGAACTTGGTCAGGGCGTCGGCCCCGCCGTGGGCCTTGATGGCCTTGTCGACCAGCGCCCGGGCGGCCTTCGCGTCGGCCTCGTCGGCCCGCGCCGGGGCCCCGACCGCGACCGCCAACCCGACCGCCAGGGCCGCATACCGGAGGTGACTCATCGCAGACCTCTACCGGGGACATGATTGGGCGACCGGCCCGCGCGGCGGATCGCCCGAAGGCGAACCGGACGCGGACTCAACCGGGATTCGCCGGCCGCCGCCGGAGATTGTACCGATTCGGTCGGGACCAAGAGACCCCACCCCCCTAACCCCCTCCCCCACAGGGAGAGGGGGGAACAGACCGAGGCCTGGATTTTTCTCCCCCTCTCCCTGTGGGGGAGGGGGCGGGGGGGAGGGGTCTACCCAACCACTCACGCCGCGGTTTCGGCCGGCCGGCGGTAGGCCGCCCGGTCCTGGTAGTGGCGGGTGACGAGGTCGTTCTGGACCCACAGGAGCTTGCCGAACGCTCGCAGGGTCTTGGTCTCGGCATCACGGGGAAGGCCGAGCCCGAGGATGGTGGCCGTCAAGGCGTCGGCCACGAACCCGAGCAGGGCGTTCATCTGCACCAGCGGCACGTCCAGGGCCGGGCTGCCGGCCTTCGGGGTGTGCATCTTGCCGACCATGTCCAGGTACTCGGCCATCTTCCCGTCGTAGGGCCTGGTGACAAGGTTCACCAGGTACCGGCCGAGGTGCTGCTTGCGGAAGGCGATCTGGGGGTGGTCCATCGTCAGGTGGGCGAGGTCGGTCGGGATGTCGCCGGCGTACCCGTGCTGGCGGGGCAGGAAGTGCCGCCAGGTGGCGTCGTAGGTGTGGAGCTTGTCGTAGACGGCGTCCACGAGTGCGGGGACGAGCGGGGCCAGCAGCGGGGCGGCGGCGTGGACGGCGGCCACGTCGTCCGGGCCGAACCCGACGAACTCGGCGAGGTAGCCGAACCGGTAGCCAAGGTCGGTTTCGAGCCGGGGTTCGTCGATGCGGGTCATGACGGCCTCCGTCGGAGGAAAAAGGACTTGCAGGTCCGATTTACGTCACGGACAGTGTAACCTGCTATAATCGGAGGTCAAGGTCCATTTTCTGATTTTCGGGACGGGGTTGAGATGTTCTCGCAGACGGTCGAGTACGCCCTGCGGGCGGTGGTGTACCTTGCGGCCGAGGCCCCGGCGGCGCGGACGACGGCCCAGATGGCCGAGACGACCAAGGTGCCGAAGGACTACCTGGCGAAGATCGTGCAGGGGCTGGCCCGGGCCGGGCTGGTCCGCACCCAGCGGGGGGTCGGGGGTGGGGTGGTGCTGGCGAAGGACCCGGCCGCGGTCACGATCCTGGACGTGGTGAACGCGGTCGAGCCGATCCGCCGGATCACCGCCTGCCCGCTCGGGCTGAAGGCCCACGGGGTCCGGCTCTGCCCGCTGCACAAGCGGATGGACAACGCCCTGGCGGCGGTGGAAGAGGCGTTTCGGGCGACAACCCTGGCCGAGGTGCTGGCCGAGCCGACCGACAGCGTGCCGCTGTGCGACGGGCCGCGGCCCGAGCGGCTGACGGTGCGGGGGAAGGGGGCGGGGTGACGGGCTACCGCATCAGGGCGGTGAACCCGGCCGGTTCTTGGAGGGTGGGCCGGCTTACGACCCAGGGTCGATCGGCTTGCCGTGGTACAGGTAGTCGTCCAGGTTCTCGGAGAAGTCGGCGGGGAGGCCGTCGATCTTGATGGCCCGCAGTTGTTCCATGATGTCTGGTGTGTCCACCGGCGTCTCGGGCGGTGGCTGCGAGGCTTCGAGCCGGCAAGCGTGCTCGTACAACTCGGCCACCTGTTCGTCCGGCAGGCGGTCGATGGCGGCGCGGAGCAGGTCGCGGGCGCTCATGGCGGACCCCCAACAAGCAGGCACGACCGGATTCTACCCGGATCAGGACGGGCCGCAAACCCGCGGTCACTCGTCCGGTCCCGCCCAGGTCCGATTCCAACTCCGGTACATCAGCCCGCCGGTGGCGTCTTGCAACGTGGCCTGCACGTCGATCAACGTGTTGATCTCGTCCAGCACCGCGTCCAGATCGTCGAAGCTGATCCGCAGGTAAGCGTCACAGCCGGCGACGGCCGCCCGGTACTTCCGCGCCCGCCCCATAAGCCGGCCCGCCAGTACCTCCGCCTCCTCGCCCCGTTCAAGCCCAACGGCCAGCGTCGGGCCGTCGCGGAACCTGACAGCGAACGGCGGCTCGTCGCCGGTGACCGTCAGGCCCCGGTCAGCCAGTAGGTGCCGGAGCCGAGCGGCGTCGAACACCCCATCCGGGTCGCGGAAGAACAGGAGGCACTGGTTCGGGTGGATGTGGAACACGCTCCCGCGTCGCCCCGGCAGTGGTCTGACTCGAAACTTCAAACTCGGAACTCGAAACTTCCACTACGCCCCCTCGGGGCTGTCCGGGTAGCGGTGGGGGTCGGGCGGGTGGTTGTACACCAGCGCCGGGAAGTGCTCGACCAGGTAGTGCACCACCCGCCGGGCCGACAGCACCCCGACCGGCCGGTCGTGCTCGTCCACCACCGGCAGGTGCCGGTACCCGCCCTTCTCCATCCGCCGGATCGCCGTCTGGACCGAGTCCTTCGGGCCGACCGAGACCGGGTCCGGGGTCAGGCACTCGGCCATCGGCACGCTCAAGGGCAGCCCCGGGGCCAGCACCCGGGCCAGCAGGTCCCGCTCGGTGAACAGCCCGACCAGCCGGCCCAGCCGCGTCACCAGCACGCACCCGACGTTCTCCCGCCGCAGGACCTCGACCGCGGCCGACACCGGCTCCCGGTCCTCGACCAGGTGCGGCGGGGTCGGGCGGAGCCGGGCGACGCTGTCGATCCGCAGGTTCCGGGACAGCTCGACCGAGTACAGGCTGAGCGGCGGGAGCGGGTCGAGGGCCGGCCGGGGCCGGCGGTCCGGGTGCGGGGCGGAACTCATGCGGCGGCACGCTCGTCGGTGTAAAGGAATTCTGGGACCGTCCCGGCCGGAAGCAAGTGGGCCGGTGTAACGCGGCGTAACTTCTCCCCCGCGGCCCGCACTAAGATGCAAGGATTCCCGCCGCACAGGAACCCGACCCGATGCCCGCCCCGGACCGGATGCTCACCCACCTGCGGCAGGCCATCGCCCTCTCCCGGGCAACCCCCGGTCGCCGCGGTCATGTCGTCGAGCTGCTCAACGCGGCCGACGTGCTGGTGGCCGGCGACCTGCACGGGCACGTCGGCCACTTCCAGGCGGTCCTCCAGGCGGCCGACCTGAAGGCCCACCCGGACCGCCACCTCGTCCTCCAGGAGCTGATCCACGGGACCTTCCGCTACCCGGCCGGGGGGGACAAGTCGCACCAACTGGTCGACCTGTTCGCCGCCCTCAAAGTCCAGTTCCCGAAGCGGGTGCATTACCTGCCCGGCAACCACGAGCTGGCCCAGTGGACCGGGCGGCCGGTCCTGAAGGCCGACGACGACCTGAACGCCCGCTTCGAGGAGGGCGTGACGGTGGCGTATGGGCGGGAGTTCGGCCCGCAGATTTACCAGACCTACCTGGAGTTGTTCAAGGTCAGTCCGGTGGCCGTCCGCTGCCCGAACCGGGTGCTGGTGGCCCACAGCCTGCCGTCCGGGCGGGTGCTCGGGCTGTTCGACCCGGCCCGGCTCGAACGGGAGGAGTACGAGCCGGCCGACTTGCAGCCCGGGGGGGCGGTCCACAGCCTCCTGTGGGGCCGGGACACGACCCCGGCGAACGCCGCCGCGTTCCTGGAGAAGATGAACGCCGACCTGTTGGTGAGCGGCCACGTCCCGACCGACGCCGGGTTCCTGGCCCCGAACGACCGGCAACTGATCGTCGACTGCGCGAACACCCCGGCCGCGTTCGCCCTCTTCCCGGCCGACCGGCCGCTGACCCACGCCGAGCTGGTCGGCTGCGTCCGGGTGATCTGAGCAGGAGCCGCCGTGCCCACGGTGTTGTTCTGGAATGTCCAGCGGAAGCCGCTCGACGGCCTCGTCGTCGCGCTGGCGGCCGAACACCGGCCTGACCTGCTCGTGCTGGTGGAGTATCCGAACTCATCGCTTCTACCCGGCCTGCTCGCCCTGGAAGGGTTGGACCTTGTCAGCGGCGAGCGGTTCGGCGTGTTCGCCCGGCGCGGGTTGACCTTGTTGCGCGAGCCGTACCCGAATCCGACGAAGCGGGTCCAGTTCTGGCGGGCATCCCGGCCGGGGGCGGAAGATTGGCTGGTCGTTATCATCCACGGCCCGGACCGGCGGAACGCCCAGCAGGACCAGACGCGAGAACTCTTCTTCCGACAGGTCGCCGACCACGCCCGCTACCTAGAGCGGGTTTCCGGGCACCGCCGAACGGTGATCCTGGGCGACTTCAACGCGAGCCCGTTCGAGGCGTCGGTGGTCGGGGCGAATGGGTTCCACGCCCTCGGCGTCCGGCGAGTCCGAGGCGAGTTCGACCGGCGGGTCCGGAACTCCGGTCGGTTCGACTTCTTCTACAATCCCATGTGGCGGATGTACGGCCGCGATTCGGCCGGAGACGCGGCCGCTGCGACGTACCACTACCGCGACGGGGACGAGGTGGCTGAGCCCTTCTGGCACATGCTCGACCAGGTGCTGATCCGCCCGGAGGTTGCCGACCGCTTGCCGCCGGACCAACTCCGTATCCTGGCCGCGGCCGGCGTAACTCCGCTGGTCGATGTCGGCGGTCGACCGGATGACGCGGCGGCCTCGGATCACCTGCCGGTCGTCTTCACGCTGTTCGACAAGTGAGGGGCCCATGACAGCGACGGACCTCTGGCCGGATTTCAAAGTGGAGAAGAAGGCCCGGAGCGTCCGGCATATTCTGGACGAAGCCGGTGGCGGGCTGAAGCAGAAGACCGGCGGTGTGGTCGAGTTCCGAACGCACCACGGCGGTGCATCCGGCGACGCCGCGTTCCCGTTTCTCTACCTCTGCACGCTCGTCGTCCCGAAGCTGGGGTACGATTACTCCCTACTACGGGTGGTCAGCGCCCCGACCGGGTTCCCGGTCCGTGTCATTTCTGATCAAGGCACGCATGGTGAGTTCGCGGACGAGCCCGGATTGCTGGCCGAGTTGGCCAAGGTATTCCGCTCGGAGCGAACACAGCAGATCGTCCAGAACCTGATCTCGATGGCGACCGACTGACGCCGATGTCCCACCCCCGCTACCACGCCACCCCGCCGGAGGCCGTCACCGAAGTCGTCCGGGACGAGGTCTTCGTCGACGACTGGACCTTCCGCATCGACCGGCCGGCCGACTCGGACAAGCTGCTCGACCACCCGTGGGTGCGGTCGGCCTACGCGGCCGACGAGTACGTCCCGTACTGGGCCCAGCTCTGGCCGGCCGCCCGGATGCTGGCGAAGGTGGTGGTGCGCGAGCCGTGGGAGACGTATCCCCAGCCGGTCCGGGTGCTGGAGGTCGGCTGCGGCCTCGGGCTGGCCGGGGTGGCGGGCCTGGCCCGCGGGCTGGACGTGACGTTCTCCGACGTGGACGAGACGGCGCTCGCGTTCGCCGCCCGGAACGCCCGGCTCAACGGCTTCCCCGACCGCTTCCGCACCCGACTGGTCGACTTCCGGAACCCACCGGACGGCGTGAAGTACCCGGTGGTGATCGGGTCGGACCTGATGTACGAGGAGCGGTTGGTCGACCCGCTGGTCGGGCTGCTCGGGGCGGTCCTGGCGCCCGGCGGGGTCTGCCTCATCACCGACCCGGACCGCACCCCGGCCCGGGTGTTCCGGTGGAAGCTCGGGGAGGCCGGGTACGAGGTGACGCCGGAACTCGTCCGGGCCGGCGAGCCCGGCGGCGAACGGACGAAAGGGACACTCTACCGCATCCGCCACGCCCCGTAGGGGCGGCTGTGCCGGCCACGGCATGAAGGCCGGCACAGCCGGCCCTACGATCCGGCCCCGGCCCGGAGCTTCTCCGTCGCCCCCTCCAGCCACCGCTGGACGGTCCGGACGGACACCCCGAACAGGTCGGCGATCTTCTGCTGGCCCCAG
>JAIEQO010000782.1 GCA_019747655.1 Gemmataceae bacterium
CCGGGACGCCGTCCGGTCCCGGGCCGAGGTGGTGCTGGCGGCCGACCTGCCCCCGCCGCCGGCCGCCGACCGCCCGCCGGCCCTCCCCGCGTACCCGCTGCCGGTCGAGCGTGCCTACGCCGAACTCCTGTTCCACGGCCCGGACCTGCACGGCCTCGTCGCCCTGACCGGGATGAGCGACGCCGGGATGACCGCCGCCGCCCGCCCGGCCCCGCCGCCGGCCGGGTGGTTCCGCTCGCCGCCCCGGTCGGCCTGGGTGGCCGACCCGCTGGTGCTCGACAGCAGCTTCCAGATGATGTGCCTGTGGTGCCGGCACCGGCACGGGTCGACCTCGCTGCCCGGGTTCGTCGGCCGCTACCGGCAGTTCCGCCGCCAGTTCCCGGCCGGCCCGGTGGACATCGCCGTCCGGGTCACCCGGGACGACGGCCGGTTCGTCCGGGTGGACATCGACTACCGGGACGCCGACGGCCGGCTGGTCGCCCAGGTCCAGGACTACGAGTGCATGATCGACCCGGCCCTAAACGCCGCCTTCCGCCGCAACCGGCTGGAGGCCGCGGCCACCGCCTGACCCGGGCGTTCTGCCTCTTCCGGAGGGATGCACACCCCACGCCGGAATCAGAACAACTCGAATTGAAGAAAAACCGTCGGACCGAATCGTCGGCGGTCTGACCCACCCGAACCCGTTCACCGACCCGATGTTAGACCGGATCGCCATCGTCGGCCTCGGCCTCCGCCTCCCGGGGGCCGGGGCCGACCCCGCCGCCTTCTTCGCCGACGTGGCGGCCGGGGCCGACCGCTCGCGGGACGTGCCGGCCGGCCGCTGGCACCTGCCGCCGGACCGCTGCCTCGACCCCCGCGTCCCCCACCCGGACGCGGCCCCGCACTCCCGCGGCTACTACCTCGACCCGTTCGCCCCGGACCTCGCCGGCCTCGACATCGATCCGGCGTTCGTGGCCGAACTCGACCCGCTCTTCCATACGATCCTCGACGCCGGCGGCCGGGCCTGGCGGTCGGCCAGGACGGCGGGCGTGGACCGCTCCCGGGTCGGGGTCGTGCTCGGCAACATCTGCCTGCCGACGGACCGGGCCAACGCCCTGTGCCGGGAATACCTAGGAGCACAGGCAGGAATGCCTGTGCCACCAAGCCAGTTCTCGGTGGCACAGGCATTCCTGCCCGTGCGGCCCACCCACCCGCTCAACCGGTACGTCGCCGGGCTGCCGGCCGGGGTGCTGGCGAAGGCCCTCGGCCTGGGCGGCGGGAGCTACACCCTCGACGCGGCCTGTGCGTCGTCGCTCTACGCGCTCAAGCTGGCGGCCGACGAGCTGCTGGCCGGCCGGGCCGACGCCATGCTGGCCGGCGGGGCCAACGGGGCCGACCCGCAGTACACGCAACTGGGCTTCGCCCAGTTGCGGGCGCTGTCGGCGTCCGGCCGGTGCGCCCCGTTCGACGCCCGGGCCGACGGGCTGATGGTCGGCGAGGGGGCGGCCGTGTTCGTCCTCAAGCGGCTGGCCGACGCCGTCCGGGACGGGGACCGGGTCCACGCCGTCATCGCCGGGGCCGGGCTGTCGAACGACCGGCACGGGAACCTCCTGGCCCCGGCCAAGGAGGGGCAACTGCGGGCCATGCGGCGGGCCTACGACCGGGCCGGGTGGTCGCCGTCGGACGTGGACCTGATCGAGTGCCACGCGACCGGCACCCCGGTGGGGGACGCGGTCGAGTTCGACAGCCTGCGGGAGCTGTGGGGCGAGGCCGGCTGGACGCCGGGCCGGTGCGCGATCGGGTCGGTGAAGTCGTCGGTCGGCCACCTCCTGACCGGGGCCGGGGCGGCGGCGGTGGCCAAGGTGGTGGGCTCGATGGCCGCGGGGGTGCTGCCGCCGCAGGCCAACTTCGCCGAGCCGGCCGCCGGGCTGCGGTACGCCGGCGGCCCGTTCCGGGTGTTGGCCGCGGCCGGGCCGTGGGACCGGCGGGCGCCGGGTACGCCCCGCCGGGCGGCCGTCAGCGGGTTCGGGTTCGGCGGCGTCAACGCGCACCTGTTGCTCGAAGAGTGGACGGGGGTGTTCGGGCGGGCTTCGAGCCCCGTCTTTCTGGAGCGCGGGCCTCCGGCCCGCAGCGGGCCGGAGGCCCGCGCTCCGGGAGAACCGCCCGTGGCCGTCGTTGGGATGGCCGCCCACTTCGGCCTGTGTGACGACCTGCGGAAGTTCCAGGAGCGGGTGTTCGGGGCCGACGACACGCCACCCGCGCCGAAGACGAACGGCTGGGGCCTGGCGAGCGAGTCGTGCCCGCCGGGGTACTTCATCGAGGAGCTGACGATCCCGGTCGGCCGGTTCCGGGTCCCGCCGAAGGAACTGGAAGACGCCCTGCCGCAGCAGCTCCTGATGCTGAACGTGGCGGCCGCGGCCCTGGACGACTGCCGGTCCGCCGACCCCGACCCGACGAACACCGCGGCCTTTATCGGCCTCGGGCTCGACCCGAACACGACCAACTACCACCTGCGGTGGTCGGTCTTGGCGAGCGGGGGGCGTGAGCCCCCTGATGGGCGGGATCAGGGGGCTCACGCCCCCCGCTCGCCCGATCAAGCGAGCCCGTCACTGACGGCGAACCGGGTGATGGGGGCGTTGGGGAGCATCGCGGCCAGCCGGGTGGCCCGGGCGTTCGGGCTCGGCGGGCCGTCGCACACGGTCTGTAGCGAGGAGGCGTCGGCCGCCCGGGCGGTGGAACTCGGGGTGCGGGCCCTGCAAGCCGGCGAAATCGACCGGGCCCTCGTCGGCGGGGTGGACCTGGCCGGCGACCCGCGGCTCGTCCTGCCGGGGAACGTGACGTTACCCGGCGAGGGGGCGGCGGCGTTCGTGCTGAAGCGGCTGGCCGACGCCGAGCGGGACGGCGACCGGGTGTACGCGGTGATCCGCGGTGTCGGGGCGGCGAGTTCGGAGGCGGCAGCGGCCGACCGCGCCGGCTGCGGCGACGCGGTCCGGTTCGACGCGGCCGCCGACGTGGGCCACGCCGGGGCGGCGTCGGCCGGGGCGTCGCTGGTGAAGGCGTGTTTGGGGCTGTACATGGAGGTGATGCCAGAAGACCCCACCCCCGGCCCCTCCCCCGCGGGGGGAGGGGAGGAAGACCGGGCGGCCGGTGTCCGGTCCCCCCTCCCCCCGCGGGGGAGGGGGTTAGGGGGTGGGGTCTTCCCTTCCTACTGGCTCCACGACCGGGCCGACGGCCCCCGCCGGGCGGCGGTCGTGTCGGCCGGGGCGGACGGGTCGGTCGTCGCCTTCTCCGTCGAGGAGTACGAGCCGAACACCCGCGAGGAGGTGCCGGCGGCCGAGCGGCGGCAGCCGCTCGGGGCCCGGGCCGAGGCGGCGTTCGCGGTCGAGGCCGACGACCCCGGCGGGCTGCTGGCCGGGCTCGCCCACCTGAACGAGTTCGCCGCTTCGCGGCGAACTCGTCCGGTCGAGGCCGTCGCCCGCGAGTGGTTCCGGGCCGCGCCGCCAAACCCGGCCCGTCGGCTCGCCGTCGGGCTGGTCGCCCGGGGTGCCGACGAGCTGGCCGAGCAGGTCGCCTTCGCCACGCAGTCCCTCCACGCCGACCCGACGAGGCCCTTCCCGGCCGACCCGTCGCCGGCGGTCCGCGACCGCGTCTTCTACTCGCCCGACCCGCTCGGGCCGGCGGCGAAGGTGGCGTTCGTCTTCCCCGGGTCGGGGAACCAGTTCGACGGGATGGGCCGGGACCTGGCCGCCCAGTTCCCGGAAGTCATCCGCCGGCAGCAGCGGGAAAACCTCCGGCTCAAGAGCCAGTTCGCCCCCGGGCACTTCTGGCACGGGCCGGCCGACGCCGCCCCGGCCCGCGACCTGATGTTCGGGCAGGTGACGGTCGGGTCGCTCGCGGCGGACGTGGTGTCGTCGCTCGGCGTCCGCTGCGACGCGATGATCGGGCTGAGCCTCGGCGAGTCGGCCGGGCTGTTCGGGGTGCGGGCCTGGCGGGACCGGGACCGGATGCTCCGCCGGATGTGGGCGTCCACCCTGTTCAACTCCGACCTCGCCCCGCCCTACGACGCGGCCCGGGCCTTCTTCGGTGAACCGGTGGACTGGATGTCGGGCGTGGTCGCCGCCTCGGCCGACGAGGTGACGGCGGTCCTCCGGCCGGGCGGCCGGGCGTACCTGCTGATCGTGAACACGCCCGCGGAGTGCGTCATCGGCGGGTCGCGGGCGGATGTCGAGGAGCTGGCCGGTCGGGTCGGCAAGCCGTTCTTCCCGCTGTCGGGGGTGACGCTCGCCCACTGTGAGGTCGGGAGGCCGGTCGAGGGGCCGTACCGCGACCTGCACACGCTGCCGGTCACGCCGCCCGAGGGCGTGGCCGTCTACAGCGGGGCGTGGGGCCGGCGGTACGACGTGACCGACGAGTCCGCGGCGGCGTCGATCACGGCCGGGCTGGTCGGGCCGATCGACGTGCCGAAGGTCGTCCGGGCGGCTTACGCCGACGGCGTGCGGGTGTTCGTCGAGGCCGGGCCGGGGGCGTCGTGTACCCGGATGATCGGCGACATCCTCGGCGACGAGCCGCACCTGGCCCGGGCGGTTCATGCGAAGGGCGACGCGGTGTCGCAGGTGCTGCGGCTGGCGGCGGCCCTCGCGGCGGAGCGGGTGGGGGTCGATCTCGGCGCCCTGTACGGGACGCAGACCCGGTGCGTCGGCCACCGGGAGTTGGTGAGCGGGACGGGGCCGGTGGTCGTGGTGCCGGTGGGGCAACGACCGGCGGAGGCGGAGGCGGAGCCGGAGCCGGTGATCGTGGCTAACCCCGTGCGTGTGCGCGGGGGTGGGCCCCCCCCCTCGCTCACGCTCGGGGTTCGCCACGATCAGTATCACGCCCCCCGCTCGCCCGGAATCGACCTCGCCCCGGCGATCGAGGCGGCGGTCGACGCCCGCGTGGCCGTCATGCAGGCCCAGGAGTCGTTCCTGCGGGTGAACCAGCGGCTGATCGAGGCGGCCGCCGGGGTCGCCCGGTTCCAGGGCGAGCTGCTGCGGCGGTGGGTGCAGGTGAGACCCCACCCCGTGTCCTCACCTTCGAGCAGTGTTGCGCCTTCGCGGCCGGCCGGGTCGGCGACGTGCTCGGGCCGCTCTACGCCGAGGCCGACGCGTTCCCCACCCGGGTCCGGCTGCCGGACGGGCCGCTGCAACTGGTCGACGAAATCACCCTCATCGAGGGCGAGCCCAAGTCGATGACCCGCGGCCGGGTGGTGACGACGCACGCCGTCCGGGCCGACCGCTGGTATCTGGAAGAAGGCCGCATCCCGACCGCCATCTCGGTCGAGGCCGGGCAGGCCGACCTGTTCCTGTCCGGGTTCCTCGGGATCGATTTCGAGACCCGCGGGCTGGCCGTTTACCGGCTGCTCGACGCCGTCGTCAGCTTCCACCGCGGCTTACCGAAGGTCGGCGAGACGGTGGTGTACGACATCGCCATCGACGAGTTCAGCAAGCAGGGCGACTCGTGGCTGTTCCGGTTCCGGTTCGACGGAACGGTGAACGGCCAGCCGTACATCACCATGCGGAACGGGGTGGCCGGGTTCTTCACCGCCGAGGCGCTGGCGGCGGGTAAGGGGATCGTCCAGACGGCCCTGGACCGGCAGCAACTCCCCGGGAAGAAGCCCGAGGACTGGCGGGACCTCGTTCCCCGAGAGCCGGGCTCGCTCGACGCGGCCGGGGTCGAGGCCCTGCGGCGGGGGGATCTGGTCGCCGCCTTCGGACCGACGTTCGCCGCCGCGAACGTCCGGAGTCCCCTGCCCTTGCCCGGCGGGATGCTCCGGCTGGTCGACCACGTCCCGGTCGTCGACCCGGCCGGCGGGCGGTTCGGGCTCGGGTTCGTCCGGGCCCTGTTCGCCATCCGCCCGGACGACTGGTTCCTCGTCTGCCACTTCGTCGACGACCGGGTGATGCCCGGCACGCTGATGTACGAGTGCTGCCTGCACACCCTCCGCATCCTCCTGACCCGGATGGGCTGGGTGGGTGAGGCCGGGGAAGTGGCCTGGGAGCCGGTCCCGGGGGTGCAGAGCCGGCTCAAGTGCCGCGGGCAGGTCCTCGACACCACGAAGACGGTCACTTACGAGGTGACGGTCAAGGAGGTCGGCTTCCGGCCGGAGCCGTACTGCCTGGCCGACGCGCTCATGTACGCGGACGGCAAGCCGATCGTCGAGATCACCAACATGTCGGCCCGGCTGACAGGGGCCTCGCGGGAGGGGTTGGGGCAGATTTGGTCGGGGGCAAAGAGACCCCTCCCCCTAACCCCCTCCCCCGGGGGGAGAGGGGGGACCGGACAAGACTCCCCTCCCCCCGCGGGGGAGGGGCCGGGGGTGGGGTCTGCCTTGTCCCCCCTCCCCGCCGCTGGGGAGGGGGAAGGAAAGGGGGTGGGGACGGACGGGGGTGGGGTCTCCTCCCGCCCCCTCTACGACCCCGCCAGCATCCTCGCCTTCTCGAACGGCAACCCGTCGGAGGCGTTCGGCGAGCCGTACCGGCCGTTCGACCGCGATCGGGTGATCGCCCGGCTGCCCGGGCCGCCGTTCCAGTTCCTCGACCGGGTCGTCGCGGTGACGGGCGAGCCGTTCGTCCTCAAGGCCGGGGCGAGCTGCGAGGCCGAGTACGACGTGCCGGCGGATGCGTGGTACTTCGCAGAAGGGCGGAGCGAGGCAATGCCGTTCGCCGTCCTGTTGGAGGTGGCCCTGCAGCCGTGCGGGTGGCTGGCCGCGTACTGCGGGTCGGCCCTCACGAGCCCGGAGGACCTGAAGTTCCGCAACCTCGGCGGGAAGGCGACGCAGCTCCGGGCCGTCACGCCCGCCACCGGCACGCTGACCGTCGCCGCGACGATGACCAACGTGTCGAAGTCGGCCGGGATGGTCATCCAGCACTACACGATGCGGGTGAGCGATCGGGCCGGGGTGGTGTACGACGGGACGACGTACTTCGGGTTCTTCACGAAGGCCCAGCTCGCGGACCAAGTGGGCATCCGGGAGGCGAAGGTGCCGTGGCCGGCGGCCGCGGGCGAGGCCGGCGAGCTGCCGCGGGAGGCTCCGTTCCCCGGGCCGATGATGCGGATGGTCGACCGGATCGACTGGCACCCCGGCGGCGGGGCGAAGGGCCTGGGGCTGGCCGCCGGCCGGATCGCCGTGGACCCGGGGTTCTGGTTCTTCCAGGCCCACTTCCACCAGGACCCGGTCTGGCCCGGGTCGCTCGGGCTGGAGTCGTTCCTCCAGGTGCTGAAGTACGCCGCGTGGAAGCGGTGGGGCGAGCCGACGAAGCCCTGGCACGCCGTCGCCCTGAACCGGCCGCACGCCTGGACCTACCGCGGGCAGGTGCTGCCGTCGGACGGCGAGGTGGCGGTGGTGCTCGAAGTGACCGCCGCGGACGCCGCCCGCCGGCTGACCGCGAACGGATTCCTGACCGTGGATGGCCGGGTCATCTACCAGATGACCGACTTCACCCTAGAGTAACCCGGTTCGGCGACCCCAGGAACCGGCACCGCAAGGACTGGCATGCGCTACTCCCGGGTCCACGTCGGGGCGATCGGGTACGAGCTGGCCCCGGTCGTCGTCTCCACCGCCGAGCTGGAGGGCCGCATCGCCCCGATGTACGAGGCGATGGGGATGAAGCCCGGGCAGCTCGAGCTGCTCACCGGCATCAGCGAGCGGCGGTGGTGGGAGCCGGGCTACCCGCTCTCGGAGGGGGCGGCCGCGGCCGGCCGGAAGGCCCTCGAAGCCGCCGACGTCCGCCCGGACGAGGTGGACGTGCTGATCTACGCCGGGGTGTGCCGGGAGAATTTCGAGCCGGCGACGGCGTGTGCCGTGGCCGACCGCCTGGGGGTCGGGCCGGACGCCGCCGTGTACGACGTGTCGAACGCCTGCCTGGGGGTCCTCAACGGCGTCGTGGACGTGGCCAACCGGATCGAGCTGGGCCAGGCCCGGGCCGGGCTCGTCGTGTCGGCCGAGACCGCCCGGGAGATCAACGAGCAGACCATCGACCGGATGGTCCGGACCAAGAGCCGCGAGCTGTTCGCCGAGTCGGTGGCCACCCTGACCGGCGGGTCCGGGGCGGTCGGGGTGCTGGTCACCGGGCCGGAGCTGTCGCGGGGGAAGCGGCGGCGGCTGGTCGGCGGGGTGACCAAGGCCGCCCCGCAGCACCACGCCCTGTGCCGGTGGGGGCTGGAGAGCGTCCTGCCGGCCGCGGTCGGGGCGGTGGACCGGGTGCTGGCCCCGGCCACGGCCCTGGTCCGCAGGGGGATCGACCTCGGGGCCGGGGCGACGGCCCTCCTCCGCCAGGGCCTCGACCTCGGCCTGCGGCACGTCCGGGTGCCGTTCATGGAGACCCACGCCGGCGAGGTCCTCAAGCACGGGGTCGACCTGGGCGGGCGGACCTGGCAGGCGTTCCTGGCCAAGTTCGACTGGCGGCCGGACTACCTGGACAAGGTCATCTGCCACCAGGTCGGCAGCCAGCACCGGGACACCGTCCTCAAGGCCCTGGGCATCCCGCCGGAAAAGGACTACAGCACCTTCCCGTTCCTCGGGAACATCGGCACGGTGTCGCTGCCGCTGACCGCCGCCCTGGCCGAGGAGCGGGACTTCCTCCGGCCCGGCGACCGGGTCGGCTGGCTCGGCATCGGCAGCGGGCTGAACTGCCTGATGCTCGGGATCGAGTGGTGACGCACAATTCGGAATGCGGATTTCGGAATGCGGAATGAAACCCTGACGCACGGGACCGGCATCGCGGCCGGGGCGGTCTCGTCTTCGATTCCGCAATCCGCAATCCGCAATCCGCAATCCCCGCTGTACCCCTTCACCGGCCACCGCCTGGCCCGGTCCGGCGGCAACCTCCACTACCTCGACGAGGGCTCCGGCGACCCCGTCGTGATGCTCCACGGCAACCCGACCTGGAGCTTCTACTACCGGAATTTGGTACTGGCGCTGCGGGACTCGTACCGCTGCGTGGTGCCCGACCACATCGGCTGCGGGCTCTCGGACAAGCCGCCGGAGACGCTGTACGACTACTCGCTGAAGTCGCGGGTCGATGACCTGGAGGCGCTGCTCGACCACCTCAGGCTGACCGAGAACCTGACCCTGGTGCTGCACGACTGGGGCGGGATGATCGGGATGGGCTTCGCGGCCCGGCACCCGGAGCGCATCAAGCGGCTCGTCGTGTCGAACACCGGGGCGTTCCCGCTGCCGCCCACGAAGCGGTTCCCGTGGTCGCTCTGGCTCGGCCGGAATACCGCCCCCGGCCGGTGGCTGATCCTGAAGCGGAACGCCTTCTGCCGGGCGGCCGCGGGCTGGTGCGTCACCCGCCGGCCGCTGCCGGCCGACGTGCGGCGGATGTACCTCCTGCCCTACGACTCGCCCGAACACCGGGTCGCGGTGCTGAAGTTCGTGCAGACGATCCCGCTCAAGCCGTCCGACCCGGGCTATGACATCGTCTCGGGGACGGCGGCGAGCCTGGCGAAGTTCCGCGACGTGCCGACGCTCTTGCTCTGGGGGATGAAGGACTTCGTCTTCGACCGGCACTTCCTGGCCGAGTGGCAGCGGCACTTCTCGCACGCCGAGGCGCACACCTGGACCGACTGCGGGCACTACCTGCTCGAAGACGCCGGCGACGAGGCCGTCCCCAGGGTCCGGGACTTCCTGGCCCGGCATTCGCTGACTGGCGAGCGGGGGGCGTGAGCCCTCTGATCCGCGACCATCAGGGGGCTCACGCCCCCCGCTCGCCATGCACCCGCCCGCCCCGCTGAACGTCGCCTCCCACCTCGGCCGGCTGGCGGCCGCTGACCCGGGCCGGCCGGCCCTCCACCACCCGCACCGCGGCGTCCGGCCCGGCCGGCCGACTCCGTACACGTCGATCACCTTCGCCCGGCTCCACGCCGACACCGACGCCGTCGCCCACGGGCTGGTCGCGGCGGGCGTCACCCGCGGCGTCCGGGCCGCCCTCATGGTCCCGCCGACGCCCGACTTCTTCACCCTGACGTTCGCCCTCCTGAAGGTCGGGGCGGTCCCGGTGCTGATCGACCCGGGGATGGGGGTGAAGCGGGTCGGGCGGTGCCTGGCCGAGGCCGACCCCGGGGCGTTCGTCGGGGTCCCGAAGGCCCACGTCGCCCGCCGGGCCCTGCGGTGGCTCAAGGGCAAGAGGCTGGTGACGGTGAACGCCGGCGGGTGGCGGTTCGGGTGCGACACGTCGCTGGCCCGGCTGCGGGAGGCGGGTTCCCGCCGGGGGCCGTTCCGGGTCCCGGAGGTGACGGCCGAGGAGCCGGCCGCGGTCCTGTTCACCAGCGGCAGCACCGGCCCGGCGAAAGGGGCGGTGTACACCCACGGCGTCTTCGCCGCCCAGGTCGAACTCTTGAAGGCGACGTTCGGGATCGAGCCGGGCGAGGTCGACCTGTGTACGTTCCCCTTGTTCGCCCTGTTCGGGCCGGCGTTGGGGATGACGTGCGTGCTGCCGGACATGGACGCCGCCCGGCCGGCCCGGCTCGACCCCCGCAAGGCCGCCCACCAGATCGCCGAGATGCGGGTGACGAACCTGTTCGGGTCGCCGGCGGTGGTGCGGCG
>JAIEQO010000386.1 GCA_019747655.1 Gemmataceae bacterium
CCGTCCCGCCCGGGGCCGAGGCACGCCGATCCGCCTCAACCCGTTGTGCGGCAAAGCCCGCCATCGTCAACAGGCCCTAGCGAATCTTTTGGCATGTGATACGAGCCATCCCTATCCCTGCGCCCCTTCTCCCGCAGCCGCTTGCGAAGTTGTTCGAGGAAGTCCGCTGGGCTCGCCGCACCTGCCTGATTGGGAGCAAGCCCGGACGGGTCGGTCAGGTTGACCGCGTTGTTCTCGACGAACCGGTACAGGTTGTCGTCCCCGGCGGCGTACCCGATCGGGTCCGGGGTCACCCACCGGCCGAGCGTCGGAGAGTACGACATCGGTTTCCCCTCAGCGGTTCGCCGGGACCGTACGGCCCGGCTGGTTCCAGCGGAAATCGATCCGCAGCGTCTCGGGCAGGCCGGGCGGGCGGACGCCCGGGTTCCGCCGCAGCGGCCCCCACCACCGCCGCTCGTAGTCCGGGTCGTTGAGCAGGTCTTCCGTCACCCGCATCCAGATCATGTTCTTTTCTGCTTCCCGCGGCGGGTGTTGGAACTGCGAGGCCGGGATGCCGAGGTCGAGTGCCGGGAACCCCCAAAACCGCCGGGCTTGGATGGCCTCGTCCCACAACCGGAACCCTTGAGCGATCAGGATCGGCGTATGCGCCCAGTCCGGGGCCAACTCGTTCGCCCAAGCGTAGGCCGTCATGGCGTCGTTGTAGTTCTTCAACTCCCGCCAGCACTCCCCCCGCTCGACCAGAAACCCGGCCAGGTCCTCCCGCGGGGAGTGCGACCGCAGGAAGCCGCACGCGGCCGCCGCCTCCGCCGGCATCTCGTACTTCGGCCCGGTCCGGTAGTGCTCGTCCGGGAAGAAGCTGATCCCGTCGCCGGACCCCTCGATATTGAAGACCTCGCCGCCCGGCTCGGCGTCCCACCGGCAGTACAGGTGGCCCCGGGTCGCCGCCAGCATGATCGGGTAGCCCAGCCTCCGCCCGACCGCCATGTACAGCACCGGCAGGGAGGCGCACGTCCCGCCCAACCCCCGCAGGACGCCCGTAATGAACGAGTCCTGGGGCTCGTACACCGCGTCGTCCGACCGCCGGTCGAACCGGAACCGGATGCCCAGGTCCCGCTGGAGGTGGGAGATCATCGCCTGGACCCGGAACCGGGGCTCCGAGTCCGGGTAGTCGCACCGCCCGGCGTGGAACATCGGCATCACCCGCTCGGTGAACCGCCAGCAACTGCCGGTCCACTCGTCCAGCCGCCGGAGCCCGGCCGGTACGTCGAGGTCGTCGCACCCCGGCAGCCCGGCCGCGCAGGCCAGGTCCATGGCGGCGATGTCGACCCGGGCCAGCTCCTCGTCCGGGAGCCGGACCAGCGTCCGCCACGGGAGCAGGCTGTCGAGGGAGGTGAGGGTCATCGGGGTCGCGTCGACGGGGGCGACCGCCCGAAGTTACACCCGACGAGGACCGCCCGCAAGAGGCTGCGCGGATTTTTCTTCGCCGTGCCGCCAAAATAGTTCGGGCCGTCGGCTTCAGCCGGCGCGGGCCCGGCCGGACTTGGGCCGGGAGGTGGCGGCCACTTCCTCCCCGTCCACGAACCGCTTGCAGTCCGGGAGGGCGTCGAGGAAGGCCCGGCCGTAGGGCTTGGTCAGGACCCGCGGGTCGAACAGGACCACCATCCCCTTGTCGGTGGCGGTCCGGATGAGCCGGCCGAACCCCTGCTTCAGCTTGATGGCCGCCTGCGGGACCTGGTAGTCCATGAACGGGTTGCCGCCGTCGGCCGCGATCTGTTCGAGCCGAGCTTCGGTCAACGGCCGGTCCGGGACGGCGAACGGCAGCTTGGTGATGATGACGTTCGACAGCGCCTCGCCGCGGACATCCACGCCCTGCCAGAAGCTATCGACCCCGAACAGCACGGCTTTCGGCGACTGCCGGAACTGCTCTAACAACCGCGGGGCCGGCAGACCGGTCCCCTGGACGAGGAGCGTGTAGCCGTTGCGGGCGAACCACGGGCCGAGGCGTTCCGCAGCCCGGTTGAGGAAGCTGTAGCTGGTGAACAGGACGAACGCCCGGCCGTTCGTCCGGGCGACGTACTCGGGAATCTTGGCGAGCACCTCGTCCTCGAACTTGGCGGCCTGGGCTGATGGGTCGGGCATGTCCCGGAACAGGTGCAGCTCGGCCTGCTCGCGGAAGTCGAACGGGCTGCCCAGTTGCTCGGTGGTGGCGTCGTCGAGCCCGAGCCGCCGCTGGAAGTGGGCGAACCCGTCCGGCCCGCCCGCCGAGAGGGTCGCGCTGGTCATAATGACGGTCGGCACGCGGTCATAGAGCTGGGCCTTGAGCGCCGGTCCGACATCGATCGGCGCGCTGGCCAGGCTGACCCGCGGCACCCGCCCGGCCCGGACCTCGACCCAGTACACCTGGCCGTCGAGTTGCTGCCCGAGCCACTCCTTGACCGCTTTTGCCATCCCCATCAGCCGGTCGGCCCGGCTGGTCAGCTCGACCTTTTCCTCGTCCGACGAATGGGCGTTCGACGCCTTGACGAGGGCCGTCCCGAGCTTCAGCAGCTCCTCGGACAGGAGGTCCGGCACGACGTTCCGTTCGCGGACCCGGCCGGTCCCCTTCGGCTGGGCGAGGAGCCACTGGTGGACGGCCCCGAAGAAGCGTTCCGCCGCCTGACGGGTGACTTCGACCTGGGCGATCGTCTCGGCGTCGCCGAGGGTGGCGAGGATGCCCTTGTGGCTACGGGCGGCAAGGAGTTGGTTCAGGATGTACTCGACCCCGCCCTGCGTGACGGACAGTCCAAGGTGGTCGGCGGCCACGTCTTCGAGGGTGTGGGCCTCGTCGAAGATCGCCACCTGGTAGTCCGGCAGGAGCCCGCCGCCGGCCCGTCGCAGGGCCAGGTCGGCGAAGAACAGGGCGTGGTTGACGACGAGGAGGTTGGCCCCGAAGACCGCCTTGCGGGCCCGGAAATAGAAGCACTCGGCGTGGTCCGGGCACTTCCGCCCGAGGCAGTTGCCGCTGTCGGACTGCACGAGGTCCCACACCGGCTCGTAGGGCTGCACCGGCAGATCGGACTTGCTGCCGTCGACCGTCTGCCTGGACCACCGCCCGATCTGGATGAGCTGGTCGACGGCCCCGTGGGTGTCGAGCAGGGCGTTGGCCCGCTGCTGGGCGGTCCGCAGCCGCCGGCGGGACAGGTAGTTCCCCCGGCCCTTGACCAGGACCGGCCGGAAGTCGTGCGGCATGACCTCCTTGAGGAACGGGATGTCCTTGCGGACGAGCTGCTCCTGGAGGCCGATGGTGTGGGTCGAGACGACGACCTTCACGTCCTTCTTGGCGGCCGCCATGATGGCCGGGACGAGGTACGCGAACGACTTGCCGACCCCGGTGCCGGCCTCGACGAGGAGCGGCCGCTTCTTCTCGATGGCCCGGGCGACGGCCGCGGCCATGTCCAACTGCTGCGGCCGGGACTCGAACCCCGGCCACTTGCGGGACAATAGGCCGTCCGGGCCCAACACCTTTTCCGGTTCCATCCCACCATTGTCGCTTCGGGACGGCGGCGGGGTAAAGGCCGGTTGCTTTCTTCAGTTTCGAGTTTGAAGTTTCGAGTTTCGAGTTTGAAAGCAGCGAACCCCGGCCCTCACCTTGCGGCGGGGGTCGGGGCACGTGTCTTAACTTGGGACTCGAAACTTCAAACTCGAAACTCCGCCGAGCGGAGCGAGGCCGGTCACCAGAACCGGACCTTCCAGTAGTCGTGCGGGGCGGAGTTGCGGCCGAGGTACCAGTGCCCGTCCTCCCACTCCAGCGTCACCTTCCGCCAGCCGAGGGGGACCTTCGGGAACGGGTAGTACGGGCCGATGAACGGGAAGGCGTTGTACGGGTACGCCTCCGGGTAGCCGACCCGGCTGACGTTGTTGTACGGGGCGTAGGTCGGCCAGGCGTGGGGCGGCAGCGGGGGGGCCTGGAGGCCCGGGTCGATGGCCCCGGGGACGCCGAGCGGTGCCGGCTCGACGATCGGGCCGTTGACCGGGGCCGGGCCGGTCGGGGCCAGCGGCATCGGCGGGACCGGGGCGAGGTCCTGGACCCGGACGATCGGGCTGCCCGGGGCGGCCAGCCCGTCGCGGACGGAGATCACCCCGGCGACGGCCTTGGCCGCGGCGACGAGCTTGTCCTTCTGGGCGGCGTCACGGACGGTCCCGGCGAGGACGACCGTGCCGTCCTGGGCCAGGATCGAGACGCTGGCCCCGGTCAGGTCGGTCCCCCGGAGGGCGGCGGCCACGCCGTCGGCGACCTGCTGGTTCGGGTGGACGGGCTGCTGGGCGGACGCGGCGGCCGGGAGCCAGAGCCCGGCGGCGGCGGCGAGTGGGAACAGGGCACGCACCTTCACGGCCAACCTCCTTGTTCGCGGAACGTGCGCGGTCGTGGAGCGGGGGAATGATGCCCCACGCACGGCCGGGGGCAACCGGATCGGGACCGTTCCCGTGAACCTCGGCGGCCGGCCCGGCGTCAGAGGTGGTGTGACGGGCGGGTCCGGGAGAACCGGCCGGACGTGTCGAGTTCGAGGCCGCGGGTCGGCCGAATTCCCGGTTTCGCTCAAGCCGGCGGCGTTGACTTCCCGGGCCGGTCGAAATAGCATCCAGAGTGCGTAGGCACCCATAGCTCAACTGGATAGAGCGTCGGTCTACGGAACCGAAGGTTGTAGGTTCGAATCCTACTGGGTGTATTCCGCAAGCACTTCATACTACCTCACTTCCGCTAGCGGCTGGTCGTCCGATCCCGCCACTCAATCCGCCATCGTCCCCGCCCTGCCCCGGCAACCGTCCTTGCCCGAGTTCTCGTGTGCGGCTAACGTCTGCCTCGGGCGAGGAGCAATCATGGTTGGACCGAAGAAGCGATCGGCGACGGGCACCAAGGGGCTCGCCGGGCGGCCGGGGAACCCCGCCGTCCCGGCGGACGGCGATTTCGAAGAGGTCGTCGCCCTCATCGAGGCGGCCCGCATCCGGGCGGTCGCGGCCGTCAACCACGAGCTGGTCGGCCTGTACTGGCAGATCGGGGAGTACATCAGCCACAAGATCGAGTCGGCCGCGTGGGGCGACCGGGTGGTCGAGCAGCTCGCGGCCCACATCGCCCGCACCCGTCCGACCCTCCGGGGCTTCACCCGCGCCAACCTGTTCCGGATGCGGCAGTTCTACGACACTTACCGGGGCGACAAGAAAGTCGCACCGCTGGTGCGACAATTACCCTGGACCCACAACCTCCTGATCCTCAGCCGCTCGAAGCGGGCCGAGGAGCGGGAGTTTTACCTGCGGATGTCGATCCAGGAGCGGTGGGGAAAGCGGGACTTGGAGCGGCAGCTCAACACCGCCTTGTTCGAGCGCGTCGTGCTATCGCCGCCGAAGGTGTCCCCGCCGCTGGCCCGGATGGCCGGCGACGCCGCGGCCGCGTTCAAGGACGCCTACTTCGTGGAGTTCCTGGACCTGCCGGAATCCCACACCGAGGCCGACCTGCAACGGGCCCTCGTCGCCAACCTCCGGCAGTTCCTGCTCGAACTCGGCAGCGACTTCACGTTCGCCGGAGAACAGTACCGGCTCCAGGTCGGCGGGCGTGATTTTTACATCGACCTGCTGTTCTACCACCGGGGCCTCTGCTGCCTCGTCGCCTTCGAGCTGAAGGTCGAGCAGTTCGAGCCGGCCGACCTCGGCCAGCTCCAGTTCTACCTCGAAGCCCTCGACCGGGACGTGCGGAAGCCGCACGAGCAGCCGTCCGTCGGGGTGCTGCTGTGCGCGACGAAGGACAACGAGGTGGTCGAGTACGCCCTGAGCCGGACCGTCTCCCCGGCCCTCGTCGCCGAGTACCAGACCCGGCTGCCGGACAAGAAGCTGCTTCAATCCAAGTTGCACGAGTTCTACGAGCTGGCACGGTCCGGAGCGGCGGGCCCGGAGCCGGCGGCGCTCCCGGCGAAGACGCCGACGCGCAAGCCGGGCCGGAAGAAGACCCAGTAGGACCGCCCCGCCGGAGCTGCCGATGAAAGTCTTCCGCTGCGACCACTGCCGGCAGCTCGTGTTCTTCGAGAACGTCCACTGCGTCGGCTGCGGCCACACCCTCGCCTTCCTCCCCGACCTGATGGTGGTCGGGTCGCTCGAACCGGCCGGCGGCGACCTCTGGACCAACCCCCTGCCCCGGGCCGGCGGCCGGCCGTACCGCCTCTGCGCCAACTACACCCCGCGGAACGTTTGCAACTGGGCCGTCCCGGCCGACGACCCGAACGCCTTCTGCCGGTCGTGCCGGCTCACCACCGTCATCCCGGACCTGTCCCGGGACGGGAACAAGGCCGCGTGGTTCAAGCTCGAAGTCGCCAAGCGGCGGCTCGTCTACACGCTGCTCGCACTTAAACTGCCGGTGGTGTGTAAATCCCGGGACCCGGCCGGGCTGGCGTTCGAGTTCCTGGCCGACCCGGACGACCCGGCCGTCCCCCGGGTCCTGACCGGGCACGCCGACGGGGTCATCACCCTGAACATCGCCGAGGCCGACGACGCCACCCGGGAGGCGGTCCGGAACCAGTTCCACGAGCCGTACCGGACCCTGCTCGGCCACTTCCGGCACGAGAGCGGGCACTACTACTGGGACCGGCTGGTCCGCGGGTCGGCCCGGATCGGCGGGTTCCGGGCCCTGTTCGGCGACGAGCGGGTCGACTACGCCGAGGCCCTGAAGGCGCACCACGAGGCCGGCCCGCGGGCCGACTGGCCGGACCGGTTCGTGTCGGCCTACGCCAGCAGCCACCCGTGGGAGGACTGGGCCGAGACGTGGGCCCACTACCTGCACCTGGTCGACGCCCTGGAGACGGCGGCGGCCTGCGGGGTGCGGCTCCGCCCGCTCCGGCCCGGCGACCCGACCCTGCGGGCCATCCCCGACCCGCTGGGCGACGAGCCGGAGCCGTTCGCGGACCTGATCGAGAGCTGGTTCCCGCTGACGTACCTCTTGAACAACCTGAACCGCGGGCTCGGGCTGCCCGACGGCTACCCGTTCGTCCTGACCCCGCCGGCCGTCGAGAAGCTCCGCTTCGTCCACGAGACGGTGAACGCGGCCCGGGGCAGGTGAACGCATACGTTGACATGGTGGGCTTGTCGGAGGTGGACTGACCCGCTCGGCCGATGGTGGAACGCAGGCGCTCACGGAAGTTCGGCCACCTCGCCGCCGGAGCGGGTGGCGAGCGCCGGGAGAACGGCGTCGGCCGAGTACGCGAGGAACCGGACGGACCCGTCGGCGAACAGGAAGTTGGCCCCGCCGGGGTGCAGGGACCAGAAGTGGAAGGCGTCGCACTTCTTGTCGAGCCGGCCGGGGCCGAAGCGGTGCGGCCCCGGCGGGCAGGCGGGCACGGAGGTGTTGTCCTCCCGCACCCCCAAGAGCATCTCGGCCGACCCGTTCTTGTTCTGCCCCCAGCCGCGGTACCACCAGCCGAGCCGAAGGTCGGACGAAGGCGGCCGCTCCCCGACCAGTAGGGTGTTGCTGGTCCCGTCGTGGATGTCGATGAGCCGCACCTTCGAGTCGAGGAACAGCGCCCCGTCGGGCTTGGCTTGGTTGGTCCCCCACACCCCGAGATAGGAGGTGTGGGCGGCCTTGACGGAGGATTCGACGATGTTCGGGCCGGGCAGCCTGGGATCGGCCGGGCAGGCGAACAGTTTGACCGGGGTGCCGAGCAGCTCGGCGTGCGGCGGGTGGCCGTAGAACGCCTTCGGATCCGGGTCGGCGGCGAACGCGGCCTGGACGCTCCTCCAGAGCGCGTCCTGCTCGATCCAGGGTAGGACGCGGGCGGACCACCCGAGGTAGGTGTACCGGTCGCCCGTGGCGGACACGCTGAGCCCGGGCGGGAGACACTCCGCAGCGTAGTGGTACGCATGGAGGGCGGTCCCGACCTGCTTCAGGTTGTTCTGGCACTGAGCCCGAGCGGCGGCGGCTCTGGCCTTCTGCACCGCCGGCAGCGGCAGCCCGATGAGTGTGGCGGAGATTCCCACGACAACCAACAGCTCCATCAGGGTCAGCCCCAGGGCGAACGCATCTAATCGGCTGTGAATCCGTGTAGGACCTGCGCCAGGTAGTCCTCGTCGAGGGCGGCGGTCAGCCGCTTCCGCTTGATGCTCCCCCTTCCCGGGTCTTGCTTCAGGAGGGATGCCGCCACCCGCCGGACCAGCCCGAGGTTGGCACCGGCGTGGCCCGCCGTCTTGTTGGCGTCCTCCCGGAACGCCACGTCCAGGCACCAGTGCAGCTCGTTCTCCACCGCCCAGTGCCGCCGGATCAGCCGGCCCAATTCGGCCGCCGTGGCCCGGAGGCTAGTGACGTAGTAGTGGGCGGTGCTGGCGTTCTCGCCGCCTACCTCCCGCTCCCGCCCGACCAGCACCACCGCCGCCACGCCGGGCCACTCCGGCGGCAGTCCCTCGGGGCTGTAGGTGACCGTGACGTATCGCTCCTCGTGCCGCCCGTGGGCGTCCTCGACCGACTCGTGCCCGTCGTGTGCCACCCCGGCGAACTCGGCCTCGCACGCCCGGTCGAAGACGGCCCGGACGGCGTCGTGGAGGGCCGGTTGGTTCCCCTTCACGGCCAGCAGGTGGTCCCCGCCCCCGGCCCGGACCTGCCGGGCGATCTCCTTCTGGCACCCGGCGGCGTCGAGCGTCACCAACGCCCCCTTCAGCTCCAGCACCTTCAGCAACTCGGGGATGGCGGCGATCTCGTGCGACCCGTCGGCCACCGCCCGCTGGCCGAGGATCAGCCGGTTCTCGGCCGCCCACGCACCGACCAGGTGCAGGCACCCGCTGAACGTGTTCCCCGGGGCCGACCGGACCGCCTTCCCGTCGATGGCGACGTGCCGCAGCCCGGCGGCCTCGCACGCCCCGGCCATCCACCCACCCACGCACTCGCCGAACTTGCGCGGGTCGAGCCGGGCGAACACCCGGCCGAACGTGTCGTGGCTCGGGATGCCGTTCGGCCGGGGCAAGTGCTGCCGCAGCCGGTCTTCCTTCGCCTCCCCGAACGCCTCCACCTCCTCCCACGAGTCGGCCCCGCACACCACCGCACACAGGGCGATCACCAGGATGTCGGCGAGGAGGTGCTTCTTGGTCCGGTCCACCCGGGGGTCGGGCAGGTCGGCGAAGTACCGGGCGATGGACACGTCCTTCGTCGGCATGGCGGGGCCTCCGTGGCTCCCGCCGGTGTACGCCCAAACCCCGGCCCCGTCACGCCTTCAAGATGCGTCCGCCCTGGGGTCAGCCCTGGTCGTAGCGAGCGTCCCATAATGACCTCCGGCCGGTGGCGGCGGAAAACATCTTCCCCACCCCCTTGACGCCCTTCCTGCCGAAGATCATATGTGGGGATGAGGGTTGGCCAGCCGTTGGACCGCCCCGATGCAGGGGCGGGCGGCACACGCCGAGGCCGCTGAGGGAGGACGGGCCATGCGTCGCATGCTCGGGGCCGCGGTACTCGTGGGAGCCGTCGGAGCCGTGACTTGGATCGGCGGCCCGGCCGGCCGGGCCGCCCCCCGCGGGCTGTTGGACCGGACGTACGGCGGCGATCCCACCCCGGCCCCCACCGTCTGGTGTGTCAACCCCACGACGATCTGCCCGAACGAGTCGGGCTGCACGGCGAGCCCCGCCGGCCTGTCGTGTAACCAGTGCGAGGTTGAGACGTACCGGTCGTGCGTCAAGTCGCCCAACCTGGACGACGCGGAGAAGTCGTGCACCGAGCATTGGCCCACCCAGGGCCAGGATGCGTGGTGTGGCACGAAGTGGTACAGCGAGCGCGAGAAGCTGAGCGACAACTGTGATTGCGAATGGGACATCGGCACCTGCGGCAAGGCGATCCCCACCAGCGTGTCCTTCCCGAAAGGCGGCACCCTGGCGTTCAACACCTGCGCGCCGGTAAAGTAACCGCCATATCGCCCGCCCCTCATCGTCCAGACCCCGAGGCGTGGTCGCCCAGCCCCAGCCCGCGACGCGCACGGTGCGACCATGAACATGGCCACTCTGGTCACAGCGGCCCTTACGCTCTCGCCATTGGCGGGGCCGGCGGCTCCGGACGGCCTCGCCCGCCAAATCCTCGCCACCAAGGAAGCCGCCGAGCAGGACCGGCCGCCCATGATGCTGGTCTACGACGTGAAGATGAGGTTCACTCCGAGCCACCTGGCCGCCACGAAGCTCACGCAAGCAGTGCCTGGGGCCGACGGCCTGACCATCGAGTACGATGTCCGGCTGGCGTATCGAGGCGAGACCGTGGGGATGCACCGTGGTGGCACGATGTTGACTCCCGAGGGGGTGGTCCGACTCAAGGAGCCTGCGAGGTATCTGTACGACGGGAGAAAGCTCACAGCATTCCACAACGGCCGCTACCAAACCGGCAGTAAGGCCAAACTACTGGACGGCATCCCGACCCCGTGGAGCGTCGCAGGCGAGGAGGCTTTGTTGCGCGTGCTACGCGACTGGCGTGACGGGGTGTTCGCGCGGCGGGGGCTCGATGTCCAGGTCCAGACTAGGGCCTGTTGACGTTGGTCTTGGCTCGCAGCCGGATGAACCCGAGGGCCAGGTGGACGAACCCGAGGTAGCTG
>JAIEQO010000025.1 GCA_019747655.1 Gemmataceae bacterium
ATGGCGGGGTCCCCCGCCCCATAGCCGAACCGACCGACGGGCCCGGGTCAAGAGGTTTTGCAACCCGCTCTAGGGCCGGCTGTGCCGGCCACGAGCGAGGCGGCCGGCACAGCCGGCCCTACGAGGGCGGGCCGGCCGGGCCGCGGAAGTTGGTCAGCACGCGGTCGATGAACGGCCGGCTGACGTCCCGGAACCGGTCGAAGGTGGCCCGGGCGACGGTGTACACCTCCACCCGGTCCTTCGCCCGGACGGTCGCGTTCCGCGGCCGGTTCAGCACCAAGGCGACCTCCCCGAAGTAACCGCCCGGCCCCAGCTCGGCCACCCGGTCGCCGCCGCGGAACACCTCGGCCGTCCCCCGCCGGATCAGGTAGAACTTGCTCCCGTCGTCGACCGGGTCGCCCTCCCGGACGATCACCGCCCCGGGCTCGTACACCTCCACCCGGCCGGGGTGGGCGGCCAGGTGGTCCGGCCTCACCGGCCGGTCCGGGTGGACGCCGACGAGCACCTGGTCGGCGATCTTCTCCTGCTCCTCCGGCAGGATGGCCGCGAACGCCGGCGACTGCCGCAGCCCGGCCCGGACGAACAGCCGCTCGGCGACCACCACGTTCGACTCGATCCGCCCCCGCTCCATGTGGACGATCCGGTCGGCCAGGTTCATGATCCGCGGGTCGTGGGTGACGATCAGGCTCGTCGTCCCGGCCTCGGCCGCGACCTCCTTGAGCAACCCGACCTGCCACGCCCCGAGCCGGCCGGCCTCCCCGTCGTCGGCCGGGCGGACCAGGGCCCGCAACTCGGCCTCCGGCCGGGGCCGGGCGAGGTGTTGCAACAGGGCGACCACGGCCAGCCCGGTGTTGGCGTCGAGGGCGGCGGTCGGCTCGTCGGCCAGGACCAGCTTCGGGCGGTTCACCAGGGCCCGGGCGACCGCCACCCGCTGCCGCTGCCCGCCGGACAGGGCCGCCGGCTTGTACCCGGTCCGGGGCTTCTGCGGCCGGCCGTCCAGGTCGGTGTCGCCGAGCAGCAGGTACGTCAAGAGCCGGCGGGCGTCGGCGTCCGGGTCTTCAGACGCCGTCCCGAGGCGCTGGGCCATCCGCACGTTCTGCATCGCGGTCAGCGAGTCGAACAGGTTGTGCCTTTGGAAGATGAACCCGATCCGCCGGCGGACCGGGACGAGGTCCGGCTCGGCCCGGCCGCGGAGACGGGCGTAGTCCCCGCGGTCCGGGTCCCAGACCTCGATGTCGCCGTCCTGGAGGGTCCGCAGCCCGCCGACCAGGGTGAGCAGCGTGGTCTTCCCGGACCCGGACGGCCCGCTCATGATGACCAGCTCGCCCGGCATCACCTCCAGGGTGTTGTCGAAGAGGACTTGCGTGCGGGTGTCGCCGGACCCGAAGTGGTGGTTCACCCCGGTCAGGCGGAGGGCCGGCTGGCCGGGCGGGGGGAGCCGCAATGACGAATGACCCACCAATGACCCACCAATGACGAAGGAAGAAGCCGGGCCGCCTGCCGGTGTTTTCTCCTTCGTCATTGGTGGGTCATTCGTCATTCGTCATTCTCTAAAACACGTCCGCCGGGTCCGCCTGCTTGACCTGCCGGACGGCCATCAGTCCGGACGCCAGGCACATCACCAGTGTCAGCCCGGCCACCAGGGCGGCCCGGCCGGGGGTCAGCTCGACCGGCAGGCCGGTCAGGGCGGCCAGCAGCCGGTACGCCCCGGCCGTGACCACCATCCCCGGGAGCAGCCCGGCCAGGGCCAGGATGAGGGACTCTTCCATCACCACCCGGCTGAGGTACGAGTTCGGGTAGCCGATCGCCCGCAGGGTGGCGTACTCCGGCCGGTGGTCGGCGACATCGGCCGAGAGGATTTGGTAGCAGATCACCACCCCGACCACGAACCCGAGGACCACCCCGGCCCCGAACGCGAAGCCGATCGGGGTGTTGGCCGACCAGAACGCCCGCTCCCGGGCGACCATCTCGGCCTTCGTCAGGACCAGCACGTCCCCCTCCCGGCCGGCCGCCGCCTGCACCCGGTCGCGGACCGCCCCGACGTCCGCCCCGGGCCGGACCCGGATCACCCCCAGGTCGACCTGGGCGAGCGGGGCCGACGGGGTGTACGGTTCGCGGAGGTACTGCCCGAACGTCCGGTCGCTGACCACCAGGTTCCCCTCGGTCGAGAAGTCGAACCCGAGGTCGAACCCGCCGACCAACTCCAGCCGCCGGCCGGCCAGCTCGGTCGTGGTCCCCGGGGCCATCACCCCGAACACCGTCTCGCCGGGGGTCGTCGGGTCGGCGGCGGGGCGGCTCCGGCGGTCGAACAGCGCGGTCCCGGGGGCGGCCAGCTTCTCCCACGCCCCGGGGTCGAGGCCGGGCAGGTTCAGGACCCCGGCCGCCGGGTCGACCCCGACCACCCGGAGCCGGCGGTTCGGGTTCCGGTCGGCCGGCTTCTCGGCCGTGTGCCGCACTTCGCCGGCCTGGTACTCGATGTAGACCGGGTCGGCGGACGCCACCCCGTCGACGGCCCGGGCCTGGTCGAGCCGGCGGCGGCTGAACCCGTCCGGGAAGAGCAGGGCGGGCCGGCCCGGGCTGACCATGACGAGGTCGGCGTTCAGGGCCCGCAGCAGGAGCGTGTTCCCGTCCAACAGGGCGTTCATGATCCCGAGCTGGACGCCCATCAGCACCACCGCGAACCCGATCCCGGCGGCGAACAGGCCGAACCGCACCCGGTCGTGGGCGAGGTTCCGCCAGGCGAGCGGGACCGGCTTTGCCAATGACGAATGACCCACCAATGACCCACCAATGACCCACCAATGACGAAGGAAGAACCATCCGGCCGCGAACGCCCCCGGTTGACGCCCCTCGGTCATTGGTGGGTCATTGGTGGGTCATTCGTCATTTTCAGAATAAATCCGCCGGGTCGGCGGTGTGGACCTTCCGCAGGGCCAGCAGGCCCGAGGCCAGGCACATCCCGGCCGTCAGGGCGAGCACGATCGCCGCCCGGTCGGGGGTCATGTAGACCGGGATGCCGCCGACCGCCCGGGCCGCCGCGTACAGCCCGAGCGACGCCGCGAACCCGGGCACGAAGCCGAACCCGGCCAAGAGCATTGCCTGCCACAGGACGGCCCGGGTCAGGTACGCCGGGCGGTAGCCGAGGGCCTTGACCGTGGCGTACTCCGGGAGCATCGCCCGGATGTCGGCGGCCATCATCTGGTAGACGAAGATCACCCCGACGGCCACCGCCAGCACCACCGCCATCAGGAGGAACTGGCCGACCGACGTGAGCCGCAGCCAGTACCGCCGCTCGCGGGCGGCCATCTCCCCCCGGGTGAGTACCTGCACGTCCGGCGGCAGTGTCGCCCGGAGTGCCCGCTGGACCTCGCCGATGTCGGCCCCGGGCGTCACCGTCACCAGCCCGAACGTCACCCGCCCGGGCCGCTGCGGGCTCAGCCGGCCGAACGTCTCCTCGCCGGTCAGGATCATCCCGTTCCAACTGAACCCGGTCCCGAGCCGGAACCGGCCGACCACCTCGACCCGCCGGCCGTTGAACCGGACCGCGGCCCGGTCGCCCTCGTCGCCCGACCCGGACACCGGGATGCCGGTCAACTGATCGAACGTCCCGAACTCCGGCTTCGACCGCACGTCGAACAGCACGGTGTCCAGCCGGCCGAGGGCCCGACCCTCGGCCCTGGCGTCGTCGGCGGACGCGAACACCCGCCCCGGGCCGACGGCGAACACCTCGGCCAGCCGGTCCGGCGGGGCCCCGAGGATGTTGATGCTCCGGGTGCCGCCGGCGGGGACGACCTCCCCGAGGAGCGTCCGCCGGGCCGGCTGCCGCCAGCTCCCGACCGCCAGCGACAATGGCTGCACGTCGGCCACCCCGTCGGCGGCCCGGGCCTGGGCCAGCCGGCCGCGGGGGAGGTCGCCGGTCCGGGCCACGTCGAGGTACTCGGACGAGGTCAGGATCAGGTCGAACCGGAGGCTGTCGTACAGCACCCCGGCCGTCCGCCCGACGCCGTCGAGCAGCCCGAGTTCCATGAACACCAGGACGACGGCGAACGCCACCCCGGCGGCCGCCACCGCCGTCCGGGCCGCCTTGTGGAGCAGGTTCCGCCAGGCCAGCCCGAGGGGAGACATCGTCCTTCCTGGGAGCGCGGGCGTCCCGCCCGCTCGTGTTCGCCGACGAAGAGCGGGCGGGACGCCCGCGCTCCCAGGAGGTCACCTCCCCGGCGTCAGCGTGACCGTCACCTGGAGGCCGACGAACCGCTCGGCCGCCTTCGCCGCCGCCGGGTCCAGGTGGGCCGTCACCTCGACCACCCGGCGGTCGGCGTCCTCCCGCGGGCCGGCCGGGAAGACCGCGTTCCGGGCGATCATCCGGGTGACGTCGGCCTCGCCCCGGACGACCCCCTTGAGCGGCCCCGGGAGGGCCGGGTTCGTCACCTCGGCGGCCACCGGCCCCCGCTTCAGCCAGCCGACGACCGCCTCCACGTCCGACTCGTACACCTCGGCCACCGCCACCATCTCGCCCAGGTTGGCCATCTGGATCACCGGCTCCATCCCGGTCGGCTGCCCGGGCCGGCCGGCGACCCGCAGGACGACGCCGTCGATCGGGGCCTTGAGTATCGTTTGTTCGAGGGCTTTCTTGGCCGCGGTCAGCCGCTCCTCGCCGGACCGGATCGGGGCCTTGGCTTCGGCCTCGGCCAGTTCCGCCCGGGCGGTCGCGATCCGGGCGGCGGCCGCCTTCTTCCCCTCGGCGTAGGACGTGGCCGCCTTCGCCCGGGCGGCGTCGGCCGCGGCGACCTCGGCCTGGGCCTGGGCGACCGCCAGCCGGGCCTTCTCCAGGTCCTCCTCGGCCACCTTCACAGCCGGCCGGAGCCCTTCGAGCCGGGCGAGTTGGCGGGCCGCCGCCTCCCGCTGCCGGGCCGCCAGGGCGACCCGGGCGTCCAGGGCGGCGAGGTCGGCGGTCTCGTTGGCGGCGAGCTGGTCGGCCTCGGCCTGGGCCGCCGCGATCTTCTTCGCCCCGGCCTCCTTCGCGGCCGCCAGCGCCGCCTTCGCCTCCTCCAACTGCACCTCGGCGACCTTCACTTCGGCCGCCCGCTGGTCGTGGCTGGCCAGGGTGGCGATCGTGGCCCCGGCCTTGAGCGCGTCGCCGGGGGCGAGCGGCGGCATGGTGGCGATCCGGTCGCCGGGCGGGCCGTACACCGGGATCACCCCGCCGGCCGGTTGCAACCGCCCCAGGGCCGATACCCGGGCGGTCGGGCCCGTACCCGATTCGGGTGCCCCGCCCGTGTTGGTCGCCACGGGCTTCGGGAGGAGGAAGAAGACGGCCGCCCCGCCGAGGGCGAACGCGGCCAGCCCGACCAGGACGGTCGTGACGGCGCGGCCGGGGCGTCGGGGCTTCACGGGCATGGGTGCCGTCCGGGCAGAGCCGTTCGTTATCGGCCCGGGGGGAGTTTCGAGTTTCGAGTTTCGAGTCTCAAGTTTCAGCCACCCGGCGACCCGATCGGGCGGAAGCGGATGCACGAGCCGGGGTGGCCGGTTGCCCACCCAACTCGAAACTTCAAACTCGAAACTCTAAACTCCGGGAACGATCACCCCGCCGGCGATCAGCCCCCACCACCCGAGCTTGCACAGGACGTGCAGGGCCTGGTCGACGTGGATGGTGTACAGCCGCTCGCACTTGCCCAGGTCGATCAGCCAGTGGGCGGCGGTCTCGGCGACGGCGAACCCGACGGCCAGGTCCCACACGTTCGGGCTCGACCAGAACCCCCAGTAGATGACCGTCCCGACGGCCGCCCCGTGGAGGACCGCGTGGGCGGTCAGCCAGTAGTACCACGGGACCGCCCGGGCGGCCGGGCCGTCGGCCCGCCGGCACTTGCAGGTGGCCATCGCCTCGGACTGAAGGGCGTAGTCCATCAGGGCGTGGCCGGCCAGCAGGAAGAACAGCATCGCGGCGGTCCCGGGCGGCTCGGTCCGGCGATTGTATCCGGCCGGGCCGGGCCCGGCGAAACGCCCGCCGCGCTTGCCGAACCCGGTGAGGTTCATACGGTTGTCCGCAGCCGCTCCCCCCGATCCCCAGGTGGTGCCATGCGAGTCCGCCTCGCCTGCCGCGCTGTTGCCGCCGTCGTCCTCATGACCGCCGCGGCCGGGTCCGCACCCGCCGCCGACGCGGTCGCCGACCTGCTCGGGTGGGTGCCCGCCCGGGCGAACTCGGCCCTGATGATCGACGTGGACGCCCTGTACCGGTCGGAGGTGGCCAAGAAGGGGAAGTGGGGGACCGACGGGCTGCCGACGACCGGCCTCGACTCGCTCCCGGCGAGCGCCGCCCGGGTGGTCGTGGCGGGCCAGACGGCCCCGGGCGGCGGGCCGGCCTGGGAGGTCACGGTGGTCGCCCCGAAGAAGCGGTTCTCCGAGGCCGAGCTGGCCAAGAAGTACGCCGGCACCCGGGAGGTGATCGCCGGCCGGCCGGTCTTCCTGACCAAGCGGCACGGGTACCTGACCGTCCTGCCGTCCGGGGCGGCCGGGGCGTTCCAGCCGCCCAGCCGCCAGGACGCCGGCCGGTGGCTCCGGGAGGCGACCGGGAAGGTCCCGGCCGGGTTCTCCCCGTACATCCGGGCGGCGGCCGCCGCGGTCGGCCCGGACGCCCCGGTCGTCCTGGCGGTCGACACCACCGACGTGTTCGACCCGGGGCTGGTGAAGGACCGGCTGGCCAAGGCCGACGCCCTCAAGGGGAAGGCGGCCGACCTCGGCGCCCTGGCCGACCTGTTCGCCGGGCTGAAGGGGGTGACGCTGACGGTCCGGGCGGGCGACGCCCTGGCCGGCGAGCTGCGGCTCGACTTCGGCGGCCCGGCCGCCCCGCTGGCGGCCGTCGGCAAGCCGCTGTTGCTGGAGGTGCTGGCCCGGATGGGGGTGAAGGCGGACGAGATGGACGGGTGGGCGTTCGCGGTCAAGGGCGAGGTGGCGACGCTCGGCGGCCCGCTGACCCAGGACGCCGCCGACCTCCTGCTGAGCCCGTACCTCCGCCCGTCCGCGTCGGCGCTCGACGACGACCAGCCGGCCGGCACGGACACCAAGGACGCCAAGGCCGAGGCGTCGGTCAAGTATTTCAAGGCGGTCGTGAAGATCTCGAACGACACCCGGAACTCGAAGAACTCGTCGTTCGAGCAGCTCGCCTTCCGGTTCAACAACGCGGCCCGGCGGGTCGACGACATGCCTATGCTCAACGTGGACGACGAGCTGCTCGACTGGGGGGCGGCGATGGCCACCACCTTCCGGACGCTCGGGGTGGCCGCGTCGTCGACCGGCGGGCTGATCTCCCTGGCCGAGACGAACAAGTCGATGTCGATGGTCACCACCCCGAACTACTACACCTGGGGCGGGGCCGGCGGGGGGGTCGGGTACTGGGGGCCGTACGGCGGGGCGTGGGGGGCGGCCGTCCCGACCGGGGCGTACTCGACCGCGGTGGTCGACAACTACAGCCAGATCAACAACATGACGGCGCTGACCAACCAGAAGGAGATGGAGAACCGGATGAAGACGTGGGACACGATCAAGACCGCTACCACGACCGTCCGCCGGAAGATGGTGAAGAAGTACGGGGTCGAGTTCTAGCCCGGCACGCGGTTCGCCGCTGGCCCGGTATGGACCGCACCCCGCCGCACGCCCTCGACACCGACTACCGCGAGCACCCGGAGCAATACCGCGTCGGCCGGGGCGAACAGGGCGTGTTCCGGGTCCGCCCGTACAAGGACGAGCTGCTGCCGCTGTGGAAGTTCCGGACGCCCGCCGACGCGAAGGAGTCGGCGGCGGCCATCCGCGCGAAGTACGACGAGTATAAGGCGGCCGGCGAGTTCGTCGGCATGGACCTGGCCCGGAAGTACCTCCAGATGGGGTACACCCGGGCGACCCGGTATGCCCGGCACGCGGGCGGCCGGAAGTACGCCGCCGACGGGGTCGAGCTGCCCCGGACCGCCCCCGACCCCCAGAAGGCCGCGACCGCGGCGATCTTCCGGGAGGTGTGGCAGGCGGTGACGGCCGACCCGGACTACCAGCGTATGAAGCGGGAGCATCAGAGGCTGCGGTAACCAATCCTGGGACCGCGGCCGTCCCCGCCGCGCCACCCCAACCCTCAGCCGAGCGGCCGGGGCGGCCGCCGTGCCAGGGATGGTCACGACGCCTTCGCGGCCGCGTTCCGCTTGCGGGTCGCGGCCGCCTTCTTGGCCGACGCCGACCGCTGCTCCGGCGTTCGGGCGGCCGACGCCGCGCCGCCGAGTTTCCCGCCCCGCTTGCTGGAGACGTGGGTGTCCGGCACCCCCCGGCCGCTGCCGGACTTGTTCCCGCCGCCGGACTCCTTGTTCACCGTCGCCCAGGCCCGGCTCTCGGCCGTCTCCTCGTCGACGCCCCGGCTCTCGTAACTCTCGGCGATGTGCTCGGCCTTCCGCTTCTGCTTGTCGGTGTACTTGCTCTTGTCGCCCTGCGGCATGGTTCGCTCCCGGTAAGGTTCGGGCGAATCGGGAGGGGTCGATGCAAAGAGCGGACCGGAGAAAACCAAGCCGCACGATGAAAACGATCAGACACGAACATTGATTTGATTCGATCGTGTCTTCGATCGGTGTTTATCGTGCGGCGGCTGTTTTCTCGTCCTGCGGCACCAGCAACACCGCCGCCTCGCCGGGGATCATCCAGTTCTCGTCGGTGTCGAGCGGGGCGGTGCCGTGGCCGCCGTACCGGGGGTCCTCGCTCGACCACCGCACCGCCCACGACCCGCCGACCGCCGGCGGGGCCAAGAGCGGCTCCGGCGCGGGTTCGAGCCGCAGGTCGCGGCCGAGGTTGACCACCAGCAAGCGGTCGTGGTCGTCGGGGACGAAGTACCGCAGGACGAACGCCGCCGGCCCGATCACCGCCCCGTCGAGCGGCACCCCGGCCTTGAACGCCGGGTCGCTCTTCCGCAGCGCGATGAGGTCGGTGTGCAGTGCGAGCGCCGCGGCGTGCGTTTCGCGCTCGGCATGATCGAGCTTGCACCGGTTGAAGGTGTCCACGTCGGCCGGGCCGGCGACCAGCCCCAGCACCTCGGGGGCGGACTGGCTGCGGAACCGCTTCAGCTCGTTCCGCCGGCCCTCGTGGACCAGTTTCGCCAGGCTCTCGGCGTGGTCGGCGAAGTACAGGAACGGCTTGCTGCTGGCGTACTCCTGCCCCTGGAAGAGCATCGGCGTCCCCGGCCCGAGCAGCAGGTAGGCGGTGACCGCCCGCCACTTCGACGGGCTGGTGAGCTGGTGGACCCGCAAGCCCCGGCCGCTGTTGGCCACCTGGTCGTGGTTCTCGATGAAGGTGACGAACCGGTGGCGGGGCACGTCCAACGCCGGCCGGCCCCGCCGCCGCCGGTGCCACCGGTACTGCTGACCCTGGTACAGGAACCCGTACTTGGCGGCGCTGACCAGCTCCTGTGGCGACCCCAGGTAGTCGGTGAAGTACCCCTCGTTCTTGCCGGTCAGGGCGACCCGGCAGGCGTGGTGGAGGTCGTCGTTCCACAGGGCGTCGAGCCCGCTCCCGCCCTTCGCCACCGGCCGGACGAGCCGGGAGTCCTGCGGCTCGTTCTCGGCCATGACGTACACCGACCGGTTCCCCGCGGCCTGCCGCGCCCGCCGGGCGATGGCGGTGATGACGGACTCGGGCGAGTCGTCGAAGATCGCCTGAACGGCGTCCAGCCGCAGCCCGTCGAGGTGGAACTCGTCGACCCAGTAGCCGGCGTTGGCGACGAAGAACTCGCGCACCGGGCCCGAGTTCTCGCCGTCGAAGTTGAACGGCTCGCCCCAGTCGGTCTTGTGAATCTTCGAGTGGAACTGCGGGGCGTAGGCGTCCACGTAATTCCCGTCCGGGCCGAAGTGGTTGTAGACCACGTCGAGGATGACCCCCAGGCCGAGCCCGTGAGCGGTGTTGACGAACGCCCGGAAGTCGTCCGGTGTGCCGTAGAGGCGGGTCGGGGCGAAGAGCTGGACGCCGTCGTACCCCCAGCCGAACCGGCCGGGGAACTCGGCCACCGGCATCACCTCGACGGCGGTGATCCCCAGGTCGGCCAGCTCCGGGAGCTTCGCGGCGGCCGCGGCGAACGTCCCCTCGGGGGTGAAGGTGCCGACGTGCAGCTCGTAGAAGACCTGCCCGGTGTCGACCAAGCCCGGCCAGCGCTGATCGGTCCACCGGAAGGCCGTCGGGTCGACCACTTGCGACGGGCCGTGCGGGCCGTCGGGCTGACACCGCGACGCCAGGTCGGGGTACAGGTCGCCGCCGTCGAGCCGGTACTTGTACCGTGCCCCGGCCCCGATTCCCTCGACCAGCCCCGAGAAGTACCCGCCGCCCTCGGCCGCGAGTTCAACCGTCGGGCCGCCCTCGACGGCGACCGCGACCCGCTTGCGGATCGGCGCCCAGACGCGGGCGTGGACGCCCCGGCCGGGGACGACCTCGGCCCCGACGGGCAGCCGGCGGGCGAAGGGGCCGGGGTCGGGCATGACGTTCTCTGCCGCGGACGCGGTCGGTCTGGTTCTTCCACCTCTCCCCGGTCGCGGGGAGAGGTCGCCGCCCGGCACGGGCGGCGGGTGAGGGGCTGGTCCGGAGAAGGGGGGGGGGGGGGGGCC
>JAIEQO010000694.1 GCA_019747655.1 Gemmataceae bacterium
GGCCGGGGCAGGCGGCCCCGACCCGGACCGGCGGGCGGCGGGTGATGAGCCACCGCCGCGGCCGGGGCCGGCGGTAGCCCCGCCAGAACAGCCCGGCCGCTGCGACGGCCGCGAAGAACAGCCCGGCGAGCATGTCCGGACCCTTTTGCCACCGCACAGGCAGGAATGCCTGTGCCACCAAAACCCCCTGGCGGCACAGGCATTCCTGCCTGTGCCCCACTCACCCGCGGACGTGCCCGTCCCCGGTGACGACGTACTTGTAGGTGGTCAGCTCCCGCAGCCCGCACGGGCCGCGGGCGTGGAACTTGTCCGTGCTGATGCCGATCTCGGCCCCCAACCCCAGCTCGAACCCGTCGTTGAAGCGGGTGCTGGCGTTGACCATCACCGCGGCCGAATCGACCCGCCGGGTAAAGTCTTTCGCGGCCCGCACGTCCCGGGTGACGATGGCGTCGGTGTGTTTCGACCCGAAGGTGTTGATGTGGCGGACCGCCGCGTCCAGGTCCGGCACCACCCTCACCGACAGGATCAGGTCGAGGAACTCGGCCCGGTAGTCGGCGTCGGTGGCGGGCTTGGCCGCGGGGATGAGCCGGCGGGTCTCGTCGCAGCCCCGCAGCTCGACGCCCCGGGCGGCCAAAGCGGCCCCGACCGCCGGCAGGAAGTCCTCGGCCACGGCGGCGTGAACCAGCAGGCTTTCCGCGGCGTTGCACACCCCCGGCCGCTGACATTTGGCGTTCAGGAGTATGTTCTTGGCCATCTCCAGGTCGGCGTACTGATCGACGTAAACGTGGCAGTTGCCGTCGTAGTGTTTGAGGACCGGCATGGTCGCCTCGCGGGCGACCCGGCGGATGAGCGACTCGCCGCCGCGGGGGATGGCCAGGTCGATCAGGTCGCCGAGGGCGAGGAGGTGGCCGACGGCCGCCCGGTCGGCGGTCGGGACGAGCTGCACGGCGTCGGCCGGCAGCCCGGCGGTCGGTAGTTCCGCCGCCAGGATGCGGTGCAGGGCGGCGTTCGAGTGGGCCGCCTCTTTCCCGCCGCGGAGGATGACCGCGTTGCCGCTCTTGACGCACAGCCCGGCGGCGTCGACGGTGACGTTCGGCCGGGACTCGTAGACGAAAAAGACGACCCCGATCGGGACGCCGACCTTGAGGACCTCCAGGCCGTTCGGCCGGACGTGCCCCTCGCGGACCTCGCCGACCGGGTCGGGGAGGGCGGCCACCTGCCGCAACCCATCCGCGGCCGCCTTGATGCGGGCCGGGGTGAGGGTCAGCCGGTCGATCGCGGCGGCGTTCAGGCCGTACCCGGGGGCCGCGGCCACGTCCCGGGCGTTCGCCTCCAACACCCCGGCGGACCGGGCTTCGAGGGCGTCGGCGGCGGCCAGCAGCCAGCGGTTCTTGGCGGCGGTGGACACACCGGCCGGGGCTTCCGATGCGGCCTTGGCGCGCTCGGCCATGTCCCGGCAGAGGGATTCGAGCGCGTCGGGTTGGACTTCAACGCTCACGGCGGACGACACCGGGGGAGGTCGGATAACGGCAGTGTACCGGATCACGCCCACCCGTCGCTACGGGTGGGACGGCCGATGCCGGTCGATGGCGTCGAGCAACAGGACGGCGTCCCGGGTCTCCCGCACGTCATGTACCCGCAGGACGTGGGCCCCGCCCCGGGCGGCCGCGAAACACGCCACCGCCAGCGACCCGGCGAGCCGCTCCCCGGCCGGCCGGCCGGTCACGGCTCCGATGAACCCCTTCCGGCTGACACCGAGACAGACCGGCCGGTTCAGGGCCCGGAACGCCCCGAGGTTGGCCAGCAGGTCCAGGTTGTGGTCGGGCGTCTTACCGAACCCGATGCCGGGGTCGAGGCAGACGGCGGCGGGTGTGATACCCGCGGCGGCCAGGGCGTGCAACCGCTCTTGGAAGAACGCCCCGACCTCGGCGACCACGTCGGCGTAGTGCGGGGCCCGCTGCATCGTCGCGGGCGTGCCCTGCATGTGCATGACGACGACCCCGGCCCCGGCGTTGGCGACCACGGTGGGTAAGTCCGGGTCGCCGCGGAGGCCGGTCACGTCGTTGATGACGGCCGCCCCGGCGTCCAGGCACCGCCGGGCGACCTCGGTCTTCGACGTGTCGACGGAAATGGGAAGCGTGGTCCGTCTGACCAGCCCTTCGACGACGGGCAAGACCCGCCGCAGCTCCTCGTCGAGCGGGACGGGCTCGGACCCGGGCCGGGTCGATTCGCCGCCCACGTCGAGCAGGTCGGCCCCGTCGTCGGCGAGCCGGAGGGCGTGGCCGATCGCGGCCGAGTGGTCGCGGTGGCGGCCGCCGTCGGAGAAGCTGTCCGGGGTGACGTTGACGATCCCCATGACCAGCGGCCGGCGGCCGATCTCGAACCGCCGGCCGCGGCACTGCCAGACGAGGGGTATCATGGGGCGGGCCGTTCGTCGCCCCGAAGGGGCGTCCGGGAATAGCCCGGGGCGGCAGCCCCGGGTGCCGGAGTTCAACATAAACCCGGAGCCCCGAAGGGGCGACCCATAACCGAGCGGGTCGCCCCTTCGGGGCTCCGGCGTAGTCAATCCGACCCGGGGTTGTCACCCCGGGCTATTCCCGGACGCCCCTTCGGGGCGACAAGGACGGGCTTACTTCTTCTCCAGCTCGGTCTTGATCGCCTTGCCCAGGTCGTCCGACTCCGGGGCGACCGACGACTTGTACCGGCCGACCACCTTCCCGTCCCGGCCGATCAGGAACTTCTCGAAGTTCCAGCCGATCTCCTTGTTGTCGGTGGCCGCGGTCAGCCGCTTGTACAGCTCGGCCTTGTCGTCCCCCTTGACGACCACCTTGGCCGTCATCGGGAACGTGACCTTGTAGTTGGTGGTGCAGAACTTCTGGATGTCTTCCTCGGTCCCCGGCTCCTGCTTGCCGAAGTCGTTCGACGGGACCCCGAGGACGACCAGCCCGTCCTTACCGTACTTGGCGTACAGCTCCTCCAGCCCCTTGTACTGGGGGGTGTACCCGCACTTGCTGGCCACGTTCACCACCAGGACGACCTTGCCCTTGTACTTGGCCAGGTCCATCTCCTTGCCGTCGATCCCCTTCATCTTCAGGTCGAGCGGGGCGGTCACGGCCTTGTCCTCGGCGGGGGCGGTGGCGGCGGCCGCGGCCACGACGGCGGCCGCGGCGGCGAAACGGAAGCCCTTCATCTCGGCAGTCCTCCCCGGTGGGTCGGTCATCGGATTGTTAGCCGGCCAGGAGGTAGACGGCCACACCGGGCTGGGTATTTGAGGAGGCCCCTCCCCCGGCCGCCCCCGGTTCTGGTTGGTTTGGTTCGGCAACCCGCACACCCTGCGGCCGAACCAATTACTCCTGTCAGACCGACGATCGTACCCGGAACCCTCCGGGGATTTCGGCGTCACGGTGCCAGCCGGTCGCGGGCCCAGGAGCCGTCCGGTCGGCGGGTGAAGCGGACGCGGTCGTGGAGCCGGCTCGGCCGGCCCTGCCAGAACTCGATGACCCGTGGGAGGATGCGGTGGCCACCCCAGTTGGGCGGCCGGGGCGGGTTGCCGTCCGGGTACTCGGCCGTCAGCTCGGCGTGCCGGGCTTCGAGGAACGCCCGGTCCGGGATGACGGCGCTTTGCGGAGAGGCCCACGCCCCGAGCCGGCTGCCGAGCGGCCGGCGGGCGTAGTAGTCGTCCGACTCGGCCGGGGTCACGATTTCCACCACCCCTTCGACCCGGACCTGGCGTTCGAGCGGCTGCCACAGGAAGCACATGGCCGCCCGCGGGTTGGCCGCGAGTTCCAGCCCCTTGCGGCTGTCGGTGTTGGTGAAGAAGGTGAAGCCGCGGTCGTCGAGGGCCTTGAGGAGGACGAACCGGACCGAAGGGGCCCCGTCCGGCGTGGCGGTGGCCAGCGCGAAGGCGTTCGGCTCGGCCAGCCCGGCCTCGGTGGCTTGCTCGAACCACCGCCGGAACAGGGCCAGCGGATCGGCACCGGCGTCCTCCTCGGACAGCCCGCCGGCCGTGTACTCCTGCCGCAGGTCGGCGAGCGACTTCATCGGGGGTGGCGTCCTCGGGCGGATGACGGCATTGTAGGGTGGTGCCGAGCGGACCGTCTTCGGTCCGCGACGGCCCACCACTACGAGATCGGCCGATGCCTGCCGAGAAAGCCCTGGCCCTGGTCGTCCGTGGGACCGACTGGAGCGAGACCAGCCGGATCACCACGCTCTTCACCCGCGAGTTCGGCAAGGTGCGGGGGCTGGCCAAGGGCGGCCGGCGGCTCAAGTCCTCCTTCGAGGTCGCCTTCGACCTGCTCACCGTCTGCCGGGTCGTCTTCCTCCGCAAGGCGTCGGGCGGGCTCGACCTGCTGACCGAGGCCCAGCTCGCCGAGCAGTTCCCGGCCCTGCGGCGGGACCTCCACGCCCTGAACGCCGGGTACTACGTGGCCGAGCTGCTGGCCGACGGGACCCAGGACTACGACCCCCACCCGGACCTGTTCGACGCCGCCCTCGGGGCGCTGCGGGGGTTGGGTGAAAAGGCAGGAGACCCCTCCCCCGGCAACCAAAAGACCCCACCCCCTAACCCCCTCCCCCGGGGGGAGAGGGGGGACCAGAGGGGCGGCCGGTCTTCCTCCCCTCCCCCCTGGCGGGAGGGGCCGGGGGAGGGGTCTTCCCGGGCCTCCCGAGGAAGGGTCCTCGCCGCCGTCTCGGCGTTCGAGCTTGTTTGGCTCAAGGAGCTAGGCTATAGCCCCCGGCTCGACGAGTGTACCGGGTGCGGGGCCGCGCCGGTCGGGGACCGGGTGTTCGTCAGCCCGGCCGCCGGCGGGGTGGTTTGCCCGGCCTGCGGGCCGGCGGCGTTGGACCGTCGGCCGCTGTCGGCCGCCGGGCTGAATGCTCTGCGGGGGCTCGTCGCCGGGGCCGACCCGGGGTCACTCCCGGCCGCCGCCGGGGCCGAACTCCGGCCGCTGCTCGGGCTGTGGGTGAGTACCGTGCTCGGCCGCCGGCCGCGGCTGTTGGGGTACGTGGACGGCCCGGGACGATAGGGGGAACGTGGGCATGGCCGATCGACCGACGCGACGCCGGCTGATCGCCCTGGCCGCGGCCGCCGCCGTCCTGGCCCCCGGCTGCCAGACCTACCGGGCGATGAAGGAGAAGGTCCAGGACGTCCGCCTGTCGTCGTCCTACGACGACCCGCGGGCCGAGGAGAAGCTGGCCGAGGCCGACCGGCTGTTCGAGGCCGGGGAGTACGGGGACGCCCTGTCGGCGTACAAGCGGCTGGCCGACAACACCGGGAACAGCGCCACCCTGGCCGAGCGGGCCCGGTTCATGCAGGCCGAGTGCCGGCGGCTGCGGGGGCAGTACCCCCAGGCCGTGGATACGTACCACCGGCTGATGACGGACTTCCCGACCGGGGCCCACCGGCGGGAGGCGTGCAACCGGGTGTTCGAGATCTGCGACTACTGGCTGGACGACTTCCGGGACGAGCTGACCGACCGGGCCGGGAAGGGCGAGAAGGGCGTCCTCATGTGGCGGCCGCGGTGGCCCAACCCGCTGGACGGGACCAAGCCGTTCCTGGCCCAGGAGGACAAGGCCCTGGAGGCCCTGGACTGGGTCCACACCTACGACATCACCGGCCCGGCGGCCGACCAGTCGCTGTTCTGGTGCGGGTACGTGAACTTCGTCCGCGGGAACTTTGACGAGGCCGACCACTACTTCAGCCAGCTCGTCGAGCTGCACAAGGAGAGCCGGCTGCGGCCGCAGGCCCTGGCCTACGCCATCCAGGCCAAGAACAACGCCACCGGCGGGGCCGTGTACGACGGCCGGAAGTGCGCCGAGGCCCTCCACCTGGTCCACGTCGCCGAGGCCACCGTCCCGGAGCTGACGAACAACCCGGAGATGGCCGACCGGCTGCTCAAGAGCAAGTTCGCCATCCGGTTCCAGCAGGCCGAGAAGGACTTCCGGACGGCCGAGTACTACGAGCGGACCGGCCACCCGGGGTCGGCGGTGTTCTACTACGAGCTGGTCCGCCGGCGGTACGCCGGGACCCGGTACGCGGACGTGGCGACCGACCGGAAGGACGGCCTAATGGCCCAGATGGCGGCCGGGAAGCACCCGCCCGGGTACGACCCGTTCGCGGTGGTGAAGGCCAAGTGGGACGAGGTGTTCGGGCCGAAGGAGTCGCCCGCGGCCGACGACCCGGCGGCGGTCGTCCCGGCCGGCGGGGCGGGGCGGTAGCCACTCATTTCGGTGGCACCGGCATTCCTGCCGGTGTCGGTCCCGCACCGGCAGGAATGCCGGTGCCACCGGGGGCAAGAGATGCCGCAGCGGACCGGCCGCCGACTCGCGTTCGCCCTCGGGGTGGTCGGGGCGGCCGCCCTGGTCGGGTGCCAGGGCGGGCCGCCGACGATCCTCGGCTACCGGCTCGGGGCCGCGGGGCTGTACGACACGGACATCAAGACGGTCTACGTCCCGGTGTTCTACGACCGGGCGTTCCAGGCCACCCCGTACCGGGGAATGGAGGCGAACCTGACGGCCGCGGTGGTCAAGGAGATCGGGGCCCGGACGCCGTACAAGGTGATCTCCGACCCCGACCGGGCCGACACCGAGCTGAAGGGGAACATCGTCCGGGTCGCGAAGGCCAAGCTGAACTCGAACCCGCAGAACCTGATCCGGGAGGCCGAGCTGGTGGTGACGGTCGACGTGCTGTGGCGGGACAACCGGGACGGCCGCATCCTGTCGGCCCAGCGGCGGGGGCGGAACCCGGGCGTCGGCGGCCAGCTCCCGGTCGACCCGTCGGCCCCGCCGTTCGACCCGAACGTCCCGCCCCCGCCGCCGGCGGTCGTGGAACAAATGGCCTTACCGGTCCGGCTGGTGGGGGTCGGGCGCGTGATCCCGGAACTCGGCGAGTCGAGCACAACCGCCGAGCAGCGGGCGATCAACCACCTCGCCGCCCAGATCGTGTCGATGATGGAAAAGCCGTGGTGAGAGGGAAGAGGAGTTAACCACAGAGTCACAGAGGGCACCGAGCAGACCGAGCCGAAGAATGAATTCAGAACTCAGTTATTCTCTCGGCTCGGTGCCCTCTGTGACTCTGTGGTTAATCCGCGCTCAGAGACTCACCCGGCGGTGGAGGTCGTCGACGACCCAGTGGAAGGCGGTCAGGTGGACCGACTCGACGATCCCCATGTCGTCGAGCGGGACGTGGAGCCCGTGGTGGGCGCGTTCCCGGAGCTGGCCGCCGGTGAACCCGGTGCAGCCGTAGGTGGTCAGGCCGTGGGCGTTGGCCCAGTCGACGGCCCGGAGGATGTTCGGGCTGTTCCCGCTCCCGCTGATGGCCACCAGCAGGTCGCCGGGGGAGGCCAGGTTCTTGAGCTGCTCGCTGAACACCCGGTCGAACCCCTCGTCGTTCCCCCAGGCCAGGATGTACGGGGTGTTGTCGGTCAGGCTGAGGATTTTGAACCGCTTCTTGGCGTCGTCGTCGAAGAACTTCCGGGCCAGCGTCCCCTTGCCGATGTCCTCGCAGAAGTGGGAGGCGTTCGACCCGCTCCCGCCGTTGCCGATGACGAAGACGAACCGCCCGGCCTGGTAGCGTTCCCACATCAGGTCGGCCAGCTTCTGCACCTCTTTCGGATCGATCCGGCCGAGTTCGTGGGCCACCCGGGCCAGGAACTCTTTCGGGTTGAGCGTCGTGCCGAGCATCGGCGGTCCTCGCGGGGGTGGGAGTCTCAGTACGGGCGGGCGGCGGTGAGGTTCGGGACGCCGGCGAACTTGGCCGGGTCGAGGGTGTACAGCGGTAGTTTGTGGGCGAGGGCCGTGGCGGCAATGAGTGCGTCGTCCGCCGTCAGTCCGCTCGGGGCCGGGATGCGGTTGAGCAGGCGGTAGGCCCGGTGAACGATCGGTGCGGTCAGGGCGTAAACGTCGGCGGTGTTCAGGAAGTTTTGAACGCCCATGTGCGAGCTGGCGTCGTAGGCCCAGGCGAAGAGCGCGAGTGCCGAAAGCTCGCTCATCTCCGGCGGGCGGACGTGTCGGATGTCCAGAACGAACCGGACGGCGTCCGGTTCGCCTTCTCGGTAGGCGACCAAGATCGGCGTGTCGATCAGGCCGGGTGGTGGGGCCGGTCCGCGGCCCCCGGTCACGCCGCACCCCGCTTCCGCTCAATCCCGGTCCTGAACGCTTCCCACTCCGCCACGCTCGCCCGGCTGAGTGACAGCCGGTCGAACTCTTGCCACTCCTCTTCGGTCAACTTCCACTTCGGCCCCCGCGGCAACGGGTTCTCGTCCGGGTGGTACTTGGTGACGGTCACGACCGTGCCGTCCGGCAGGTCGAGCGGCGGGTCGAGCACCACCTGCCCGCCCCGGACCACCCCCTGCACCCAGAACAGCTCGACCGCGTCGTAGTCCGGTTCCGGTTCCATCGCCGCACCCCCGGTTTCCCCGAGCGTACTCGATGGGGCCGGCCCCGGGCTACCCCAACCGGCCGGTACAATGCCCCCATGCCCCGCGACCTGATCCTCGGCACCGCCGGCCACATCGACCACGGCAAGACCGCGCTGGTCGAGGCCCTGACCGGGACCGACTGCGACCGGCTCCCCGAAGAGAAGGCCCGGGGGATCACCATCGACATCGGGTTCGCCCGGCTGGACCTCGGCCCGTACCGGCTCGGGGTGGTGGACGTGCCCGGGCACGAGCGGTTCGTCCGGAACATGTTGGCCGGGGCGACCGGGGTGGACCTGGCCCTGCTCGTGATCGCGGCCGACGACGGGGTCATGCCACAGACCCGCGAACACCTGGACATCCTCAAGCTGCTCGGGCTGCGGCACGGGGTCGTGGCACTGACCAAGACCGATCTGGTGGACGACACCACCCGCGGGGTCGTGGAGTTGGAGGTGCGGGAGCTGACCCGCGGGTCGTTCCTGGAGGAGGCCCCGGTCGTCGCCACGTCGGCCCACACCGGGGCCGGGATCGACGATCTGAAGACGGCATTGGCCGCGGCGTGTGAACGGGCGGGGGAAGGGGCCGGGGGAAGGGGTGATTCGCTCCCGTTCCGACTGCCGATCGACCGGGCGTTCGTCGCCCAGGGGCACGGCACCGTCGTGACCGGGTCGGTCGTCTCCGGCTCCGTCGCGGTCGGGGACGAACTGGACTGGCACACCGGGGACGGGCGGGTCGAGCGGGTCGAGCGGGTCCGGGTGCGGGGGTTGTCGAACCACGGCCGGCCGGTCGAGGCGGCCGGTCGGGGGCAGCGGGCCGGGGTGAACCTGGCCGGGGTCCCGCACGAGGCAGTCCGCCGCGGGCAGGAACTCGCCGCCGTCGGTTACCTCGCCCCGAGCCGGGTGGTGACGGCCCGGGTGACGGCCTCGGCCGACGCCCGCCGGGGGCTCAAGCACCGGCTGCCGGTCCGGGTCCACGTCGGCACGGCCGAGGTGATGGGGGCGGTGTCGCTGCTCGACTGCGACCGGGTCGAGCCCGGCGGGTGGGGCTTGGCCCAGCTCTTCCTGGACGACCCGGTGACGGCCGTGTGGGGCCAGCCGTTCGTCCTGCGGGATTCGTCGGCCGAGCACACCCTGGGCGGCGGGCAGGTACTGCAACCCGTGGCGGATAAGCTCCGCCGCCGGCACACCGAGTCGCTGGAATGGGCCGAGCGGCTGTGGGCGGAGGACCCCGAGGCCCGGGCGGTGGCCGCCGCGTGGCTGGCCGGGTTCGGCGGGCTGGTCCCGGCGGACTTGGTGCGGGCGTCCGGGGTCGGCCCGGACGACGCGGCCCCGCTGGTGGCCCGGCTGGTCGGGGCGGGTCGACTGGCCGAGCTGACGTTGCCGTCGAACCGCCGGCTCGTCCTTCACCCCGAGCGGGTGGCCGAACTCGAAGGGCGGGTGTTAGCCGCGGTCGGTGAGCTGCACGCCGAGAATCCGCTGGCCACCACCCACGACCGGGCGAAGGCCGTGGCCCGCCTGGCGTACCTCGGGGACGAGCCGCTGGTCCAGGCCGTCGCCGACCGGCTGGTGAAGGCCAAGCAGTTGGTCGGTGACGGGCGGCGGGTGGCCCGGGCCGACTTCAAGCCGAAGCTCTCGGCGAACCAGCGGAAGCTGAAGGACAAGATCGTCGAGGCGTTCGCAGCAGCCGGCCTGTCGCCGCCAGAGCCGAAGGAGTTCGCCAACCAGGCCGGCGGGAACGCGGCGGCCCTGAAGGACATCTTCGCGGTGGCCGTGGCCGAGGGGCTTCTGGTGAAGCTGTCGGAAGACCTGTACCTGTCCGCCGAGTCCGAGGCCGGGATGCGGGCGGCGGTGGCCGACCGGCTGCGGGCCGGCCTCGGGGCGACGGTGGCGGAACTCCGCGACCTGCTCGGGACGACCCGGAAGTACGCGGTGCCGATCTGCGAGTACCTGGACCGGATCGGACTGACGAAGCGGGACGGGGACCTCCGGGTGTTGGCGGCCGCTCGCGGGCCGGAGTGACTCACCCGCCCGGGACCTGCCCGCCGACCAGCTCCCGCAGCCGGGCGCAGGCGGCCGCCCACCGCCGGCGGGCGGTCCGCTCGTCGACCCCGAACAGCCCGGCGATCTGCTTCTGGGTCCAGCCGTGGTAGAACGCCAGCCCGACCACCTCCCGCTCGGCGGCCGGGAGGCGGTCGACGGCCGCGTGGAACCGGGCCCAGAGTTCCAGGTCGTCCGGGGCGACCTGCGGGGCGGCCGGCTCGGGCGGGCGGGCC
>JAIEQO010000103.1 GCA_019747655.1 Gemmataceae bacterium
TTCTTTAATTCGACCCGTCCGTCAATACCCTGTCGGCGGAATTATCGGTCCGACCGACCGGGTTCAACATCCCGCATGCATTTTCCCGGCCAATCCGCCGGGCCGGGCGGACGCCCTACCCTCAGTATCGTGAGCGGCGGCCGAAACCCGCCACCTACAGGCCGGCGGCCGGGAAAATCTCCAGGATTTTGAACCGGAGCGTCCCCCGCGGGACGGCGATCTCGGCCGTCTCCCCCTTCTTGCGGCCGATCAGCCCCTGGCCGATCGGGCTGGAGGTCAGGATGCGGCCGTTGTCGGGGTTCTCCTGGCCCGGGCCGACCAGCTCGAACGTCTCCTCCTCGTCCTCGTCCAGGTCCTTCACCCGGACCCGGGCCCCGAAGGCGACCGTGTCCTTGGGCAGCACGCTGGTGTCGACGATGACCGCCCGGGCCAGCCGGTCGGACAGGTCGTTCACCCGGGCCTGGAGGATGCCCTGGTCCTCCCGGGCGGCGTGGTACTCGGCGTTCTCGCTCAGGTCGCCCAGGTCGCGGGCGGCGGCCACCCGCTTGGTCACCTCGATCATCTCGACGGTCCGCAGGCGGTCCAGCTCGGCCTTGAGCTTGTCGTACCCCTCGCGGGTGATCGGGATGCGGTCGTCGGTCATGGCCGGTCGCTCCTGGGCGCTCGCCGCCGGGCCGGCCGGGGCCGGCCCGACTCCCCATCATGCCGCCCGCCCGGGCGGGTGTAAAGGGCGGAACCGGAACCGGTTCGGCCGGGGGGCGGACGAAAAACGCCCGGCGGCCGCCTCGCCGCGGCCGCCGGGTCGGGATGTCGCGGCCATTATACGTCCGCGTCGTCCGGCACGGCGCGTAAAATCACCCGCTTGAACCGGCGGTTCGGGACCGGCCAGCCGTGGGCCGTCCACCCGCCCGTCCGTACCGAGTGCGGCAGCTCCAGTAGGGCGACGCGGTCGGCCACCGCCTGCTCGGCCGGGGTCAGTTTGCGGGTGACGGGCACGCCGTTCCCCCGCCGGACGGCCACGACGCCGTCGTCCACGACGGCGATGACGCACGGGGTGTCGAGGTCGAGCAGCCGCAGGGCCACCACCTCCATCGCCGCCGTCTCGAACACCGCCTGGAGGGCGGGCACGTCGAACTTGCACGCCCGCAGGGCCGAGCGGAGCATCTTGGTCGGAACCAGTATACGGGCGGCGAGCAGCCCGCGGAGGTGGGCGGCCGCCTGCTTGCTCTCGGTCCCGGGCTCGACATCGAGTTTCCGCAGGAGGTCGGGCAGCAGCGCCCGGGCGACCCCGTTGGCCGCGGCCTGCTGCTGCTGCTCGGGGGTCATGTGCGGGGACAGGGTGATGCCGCCGGTGTGCCGGCGGGCGGACGGCCGGGGCCGGCCCCGCTCGTCGACCTCCGGCTCGGCCCACTCGACCGGGATGCCGAGGTGGTCTTCCGCGACCCGCAGCGCATCGACCGGCGGGGCGGTGACGCCGGCCCGTTCGAGCAGGCCGGTCACCAGGCGGTCGCAGGCGTCGAACAGGTCTTCCTGGGAGAAGTCCACTTGGAAAGTGTGAGTGGCTAGTGTGAGTGTGAGGAAAGACCGATCAGACCCGATGGGGCCGGCGGGTGCAAGGCCCGTTGCCGGGCGGGTCACTCGGCGGGCGTCAGGTCGCGGAAGAAGGCCGGCGGGTGGCGCGGCCCGACCACCGCCCCGAGGACGGTGGCCCGTGTCGTGTTGCTGACGACCGCCACGTTCTTGCTGAGGGGCTGGGGTTCGTAGACCGTCTTCGCCAGCTCGAACGGCAGCCAAACCCCCGGCCGCAACTCCCGGAAGTCGCCGCACTCGACCACCGCGGCCGGCAGGAGTGCGGAGTACGGCATGAACTTTTCGGTCCGGACCGGTAGCAGATTCTTACGGCTCGCCAGCAAGTACCGGTAAACAGACCTCCGCCCGCGCCGTCCGACGAGGTCGACCCGGCTCAAGACGCACGGCTCGTCGCCCGATGCCGTCGACCAGTCGAGCAGCCACGGCGCCAAGCCGTACTCGTCGAAGCCGTTCCGCTTGGGGAACGCCTCCCACGTCTCGCCGCCGGCTAGGAAGACGGAGAGCGGGAACGTCTCGAACTGCGGGCCGGTCGCCCACATGTGCGGGAACAGGGCTTCCCGCGGCAGCGGCCGGGGGCCGTCCTCGGTCGTGGCCTGCTTGCCGTCCCAGGTCCGGGTCTTGTCCCCGTCGTAGGCGGTGACGCGGTGCTCGGTCTGCGGCTCCCCGTGCCCGGTGTCGGTCCGCCAGGTGACGGCGACCCGGTAAAGCCCGTGCTGGCGGACGAGGCGAACGGTCGTGACCTCCTCCATGACGAGGAACGCAACACCGTCGGCCGGGGCCCGTCGGGGTTCGGCCAGGACGGCGTCGGCGTCGGGGTGCCGGTACACCGACCGGTAGGTGATGTCGAGGTCCTGGTACAGGGCCTCGTTCCGCTCGACCGCCCGGGCGAGAATGGCCTCGGGCGCGGGGAGAGCGAGGACCGCGACGGCGACGGACGTGGGGACCATGTCGACCTCCGGACGGGTGCGGTCCGCCCAAGCATACCGCGGCCCCGGTCCTGGTGCGAGCCGGGTCCGGCGGTTACGGCCCCTCGACCGCCCAGCCCTGGCCGAACGGGGCGGCCGGGTCGGGCTCGGCGACCAGCCGCCGGCCGTCGAAGAGCCCGCCGCGGAGGCCGAGGATGAGCGGGATCGCCAGCCGGCCGCCGTCCCGGGTGAACTTGGCGACGGTTCGGACGGCGAGCTGGCCGCCGGCCCGATCGCGGAGGTCCAGGGTCATCTCACCGAGGTCGAACGGGAAGGTCCCGCCGGCGACCGTGAGTGTCCGGTGGTGGGCGGGCGTTCCCCGGGCGAACGGGAGCAGGTCGACGACCCCGGGCCGGAAATGCCGCCAGAGGTCCTCCCCCACGACGGCCGAGAACGCGCCCGTATCGACGATCGCCTCGGTCACCAAATACTGCTTGGCCGCCGGGTCATCGCCGAGTTGCCCGGCAAACCGGGCGTAGGCGATCAGTCGCAGGGCGGCCACCTCGCCGACCGACCCGTCGGGGCGGACGAAGCGGTGGGAGGGCGGGTTCACGGCCCGGAGGTAGAGTCGGAGTCGGGACACGGGACCGTTTCGGGGAGTAGGTCGTGAGGCCAATACCACGACGCCACGATCCGGGCAGCCCCCAGGGCCGGCTCGGCGGCCACCAGCCGGCGGAAGAGCTCGCCGCGGTCCGGACCGTGTCCGAGGATGCGGCCGTCGGTGGCAAGGATACAGTCGCCGTCGGCGGGGGTCACCGCCCCGGCCGCGATTTGGTCGCTGATCCAGTCGAGCAGCCGGACGCGGGCCAGAAACTCTTCGTGCGGCAGCTCAGCCAGGGGCTCGTCCGCGGGTGGGGTGGACGTTGCAGATTCGGTCGACATGGCTGCACCTCCGCCCCCATTCTCGCACGCCGGGTAAGCCTGTGCCAGGGCCACCGGCCCGGCCGACATGTTGAGCACCCCCCTCGCCCGTCGTCGCACCAGGTGAGGGCCGGTCCAGAGGCCCACCACGGACTTCGTTCAGCAGCAGAAAGTGGCGAGGGAAGCCAATACCTGTCAGGATGTTGGGGAATTTAAGACTCATTATTAAAGTTCCCGAAGAAACCCTTGACGGCCGCCCCCCGGTGGGCGAACTTACCCGTGCAGCCATTTCCCGGCGTGCCCACGCCGCGCTGCACATCCTCCCCCACGGGCTCTGCCCGGGTGACTTATGCCTCGACGCCTCTCCCCCCCGGCGGCGCGGTCCGCCTTCACGCTGATCGAGCTGTTGGTGGTGATCGCCATCATCGCCGTGCTCGTCGGGCTCCTCCTGCCGGCCGTCCAGAAGGTCCGGGAGGCCGCCAGCCGGGCCCAGAGCCAGAACAACCTCAAGCAGATCGGGATCGCCGTCCACAACGCCCAGGCGACCTACGACCGCATCCCGGTGACGATCGGGACGTACCCGGTGGGGACCTGGGAGCAGGGGGCCCGGCCGGCCAACTACGGGACCATCCACCACTTCCTCCTGCCGTACATCGAGCAGGACGTGGTGTTCAACAAGTCGTTCGACCGGTCCTGGCGGTTCAGCGGGGCCGGCGGGATGGCCGACCCGGCGATCAAGACGTACCTGTCCCCGCTCGACCCGACCCTGCCGTCCGACGGGAAGGCCGACGACTGGCACCCGAACGACCCCCAGAAGCGGGGCCACTGCAGCTACCACGCCAACTGGCACGCCTTCGGCGGCGGGTGGGGGGAGGACTGGCAGGTCGGCGGGAAGTACCGGATCGGGTCCAACTTCCAGGACGGGACGAGCAACGTGATCGGGTTCTTCGAGCGGTACGCCCGGTGCGGGGACGGGTCGGCCACCGGGAACTGGGACTCGAACATCTACGCCACCCGGATGTGGGCCGAGGACGGGCCGAACCCCGGGCCGGTCGCCCAGCGGTACGACGAGGGGGATTACAACGTGTACATCCGCCGGTGGCTCGGGCCGGTCTGGTGGATCGCCCTGAAGGGCGGGTACGACAACGGGGCCGGGGTCCCCGCCCCGTTCGACTACCCGATCAACCCCCGGACCGGGCTGTCCCCGTACATGACCGCGATCCAGACCAAGCCGAACCAGCGGCAGTGCGAGCCGAGCCGGCTCCAGGCGATGTCCCAGAGCGGGATGCTGGTCGGGCTGATGGACGGGAGCGTCCGGAACGTCAGCCCGGCGGTCAGCGTCCACACCCTGGCCAAGGCGATCGTCCGGGACGACGGGTTCCCCCTGCCCGAGGACTGGTAGCCGGCCGGCCGGGGCGAACGCCCCGGCCCCCTCCCCCCACCCGCCGGAACCTCACCCATGTGGAAGCTCCGCGCCCTCGCGCTCGCCGGGCTGGCCGTCGGCCTGGCCGGGTGCTCCAAGTCCGGGCCGTCGGCCAAGGTGACCGGGAAGGTCCTGTACCAGGGCCAGCCGGTCAAGGCCGGGGTCGTGTACTTCAAGTCCGACGAGCACGGGTCGTACAGCGCCCGGCTCGGGGAGGACGAAGGGACGTACACGTTCAACGACCTGCCGGCCGGGACGTACACCGTGCTGGTCGACAACAAGACCTTCGACCCGGACCAGAAGGCGACCGACTACGTCAAGTCCAAGGGCGGCAAGAAGACGGCCGCCGGGATCGGCAAGGGGCTCAGCGAGTACGACAAGACGGTCGGCGGCGGGGACAAGTCCCGCGGGGACGGCGACCCGGCCACCGGCATGTCCAAGGAGCAGAGGGAGAAGTACACCCGGCTGTTCGTCAAGCTCCCGGCCAAGTACGCCGACGCGAAGAGCAGCCCGCTCAAGTACACGGTCGTCGACGGCGAGCAGGCGAAGGACTTCGAGCTGACCGACTGACCCGTCCCGGGCCGCCGGCCCCACGCCGGCGGCCCCCCGGGACCCCGGGCGGGCCCGCCCCCCGCAGCCGCGGGGGGAGGGGGGGGGGGGGGGGCCCGGGCCCCCGCCACCCCCCGGGTGCGCGGCCGTCCCGGCCGCCCTTCTCGGCGTTTGACGGGCGGCCGGGACGGCCGCGGTCCCAGGAAAGCCCGGGGTTCCAAGACCCACTCCGGCCGCCCCCCTCCGCCCTTCCCCCGCCGGCACCTCCCTGTCCGCCGGCCCGGCCCCCGCGTATCCCACCCCCAGCCCCCTTACCCCCGACGCCGGCCGGACCGTTCGGCCGTACCCGCAACAGGTGCCGTCATGGCCGCCGACCTGCTCCCGCTCGCGCCCCCGTCCCCCCGGGGCTTCGCCGCCCTGTCCGCCCTCCGCCGGAACTGGGGCTGGCTCCTGGCGTTCGGGGTCGTCCTGATCCTGGCCGGGACGGCCGCCATCGTCTCCCCCTACGTCGCCACCATCGTCACCGTCCAGGTGTTCGGCGTCCTCCTGTTGATCGCCGCCGGGGCCGAGTTCGCCGCCGCCTTCTGGGCCCGCGGGTGGGAGGGCGTCGTGCTGGCCGTGCTGGTCGGGCTCCTGTACCTGTTCGGCGGGATCGTGATGGTCGAGCGGCCGGGCCTGGCCGCCGGCCTGTACACCCTGTTCCTGGCCATGTACTTCTTCGCCTCCGGGGTGGTCCGGGTCGTGGTGGCGGTCGGCAACCGGTTCCACGGGTGGGGGTGGACGGTCCTCGGGGGGGTGGTCAACCTCGTCCTGGCCGGACTGATCTGGCAGAGCTTCCCCGAGGACTCGCTCTGGGTGATCGGCACGTTCGTCGGGATCGACCTGTTGTTCACCGGCTGGGGGTGGGTGATGCTGGCCCTGGCGGTCAAGCGGGTGCCGGGCCCGGCGGCGGCCTGAAACGGGCGGGGCCGGTGGGCGTCTTAGCGAGCGACCGTCCGCCCGGTGTCGCCCCGAAGGGGCGTCCGGGAATAGCCCGGGGTGCCAACCCCGGGTGCCGGTATGTGAATCATCCGTAGCCCCGAAGGGGCGACCGGCCCGATCCGGGTCGCCCCTTCGGGGCTACGGGTCGGGGGCGGACGTGGTCCCGGGGCTTTCGCCCCGGGCTATTCCCGGACGCCCCTTCGGGGCGGCCCCGAGTACCGGCCGCCGCGAAACTCGCGCTGCGGACGGCCGCCCCGGGCGGTATACCCCGGGTTCCGCCGGACCACGCCCCGCCCGCCACCGCCCCGAGGGCCGATGCGCGCGCCGAAGCTGCTCCTCGCCGCCGGGCTCGCCGCCGGGCTCGCCGCCGGGTGTACCCGGGCCCACTACCGCAAGTCGGCCGACCGGGAGACGTACCCGATCCTGGCCGACCGGGAGAGCATGCAGCCGGGGTACGACATCGGCCGGCTGCGGGTCGAGCCGCCGCCCGGCTCCCGCCTCGCCGACCCGTTCAACCCCGACCGCCCGCCGAAGCCGCCGGACGACCCGGCCGCCGGCGTCCTGATGGGCCACCCGTACAAGTTCAAGGGGTCCAGCCACTGGGGCCGGTACGGGTACACCGACCGGATCGAGCCGCCGGGCTGGGAGCAGGCCCTCGCCCCGGAGGCGGACGGGACGGTGAAGCTCGACCAGGAGAAGGCCGCCGAGGTCGCCCTGCTCAACAGCCGGGAGTACCAGACGGCCCTGGAACAGGTGTACCTGACGGCCCTGGCCCTCACGCTGAACCGGTTCGAGTTCGACGTCCGCTGGTTCGGCCGGAACAACACGTTGTTCACCCACTTCGGGACGAGCGGGTTCCCGACCGAGACGAACACCCTGACCTCGAACACGAACGTCGGGTTCGACCGGAACTTCGCCGCCGGCGGGCAACTGTTGGTCGACTTCGCCAACAACGTCGTGTACGAGTACACGGGCGGGACCGGCCGGGTCCGGTCGAACCTGCTGTTCTCGTTCCTCCAGCCGCTGTTGCGGGGGTTCGGCAAGCAGGTCCGGCTGGAGAGCCTGACCCAGGCCGAGCGGGACGTGCTGTACGCGGTCCGGGAGTTCGCCCGGTTCCGCAAGCAGTTCTACGTCGGGGTGACGGTCGGCGGGGGCGGCGGGGGCAGCTACCTCGGCCTCCTGCTCTTGGCCCAGCAGCTCCGCAACGCCGAGGCCAACCTGAAGCAGCAGGAGGAGGCGTACCGGCTGTACAACGAGCTGTTCCGCGGCGGCCGGGCGACGGTCGTGCAGCTCGACCAGTTCTACCAGGCGGTCCAGCAGGCCCGGCTCAACGTGCTGAACGCCCGGCTGTTCCTGGAGAACTCCCAGGACCAGTTCAAGACCACCCTCGGGCTGCCGCCCCGGCTGCCGGTCGACCTGGACGAGGGGCTGCTCCGCCAGTTCGTCCTCTCCGACCCGGCGGCGGACAGGCTGCGGGACGAGGTCGAGGCGTTCCAGCGGGCCCGGCTGCGGGAACTCGACGCCCCGCCGGCGGCCCCGGTCCTGCGGCAGGCGTTCGCCGACCTGCGGGCCCTGGCCGCCCGGGTCCCGGACGCCTCCAGGTCGGCGGCGGCCGACCTGGAGGCGTTCGGCCGGCTGCTCGACCGTCCGGCCCGGCCCGACGACGACCCGGAGCAGCGGGACCGGGAGAGGACGACCTACGCCAAACTGAAAACCGCCCTGGCCGACGCCACGGCCGACCTGCAAAAGGCGGTCGCCCGGCTGGAGGCGGACGGGGCCGCGGTCGACGACGCCAAGCGGAAGGACGGGTGGGAGGCGGTCACGGCCGGTGCCAAGCGGGTGCTCGGCCTCCTGGACGACGTGATCGGCGTCCAGACCCAGGCCCGCATCTACGCCATCGAGCTGCCCGAGGCCGGGGGCGAAGAAGAGCCGCTGTTGGCCTACGCCAAGACCAACCGGCTCGACCTCCAGAACCGGCTCGGGCTGGCGACCGACGCCTGGCGGAAGGTGACGGTCGCGGCCAACGCCCTCCGCGGCGGGGTGAACGTGGTCGCCTCGGCCAACCTGGCGACCGACCCGGACCACGACAACCCGTTCAACTTCGCGGCCGAGGCCAACTCGTACACGGTCGGGCTGCAGCTCGACGCCCCGCTCAACCGGGTGGCCGAGCGGAACGCCTACCGGCAGAGCCTGATTACCTACCAGCGGGCGAAACGGGCTTACGTCGAGCTGTCCGACCAGGTAGAATTGCAGGTCCGCCGAGACCTCCGGCAGCTCCGCCAGCTCCGGGCCGCGTTCGAGATCTCCCGCCAGCAGTTGTTGTCCGCCGCCCGCCAGTACGAGAACACCCGGCTGTCGCTGGTCGGCCCGCAGGACGCCCAGCGGGCCGGGGACGAGGGGACGGCCCTGACGCTGTTGCAGGGCCTCAGCAACCTGCTCAACGCCCGGAACGCCCTGGCCGCCAGCTACGTCGCGTTCGAGCAGCAGCGGCTGCAGCTTCTACTAGACTTGGAAGAGCTCCAACTGGACGCCCGAGGGTTTCCCACCAATGCCGCACCCCGACGCGCCGACCCCGGTAGCCCCCCCGGCGGCCCCGGCGGACGAGACGGTCCTCGAGGTCCCGGCCCTGGCCGAGCCGACCCCGACATCCCACCGGCTCCCGGGCCCGGACCAGCCCCCGGCGTTAACGCCCCCCAGCCCCTCGGCCCTCCCCGGCCGGTCGGCCCTGGCGGGCCGTAAGCGGCTGCCGGCCGTGGTCCGGTGGGCCGCGGCCGCCGGGCTGCTCGCGGCCGTCGTCTGGGTGGTCGTCACCTGGGGCCTCCCCCGGGGCGGCCGGGACGACGTGCTGACCGCGACCGCCACCCGCGGCGACCTGCCCATCGCGGTGTCCGACAAGGGCGAGCTGGAGAGCACCGAGTCGATCATGGGGCGGTGCGAGGTCGAGGGCGGCGGCAAGCTGGTCAGCATCGTCCCGGAGGGGACGGCGGTGAAGAAGGGCGACCTGGTCGCCAAGTTCGACACCGACGTGCTCCAGAAGGGGATCAACGAGCAGGAGGTGAAGTGGGAGACGGCCGAGGGGAAGCTGAAGGCCGCCCGGAGCGAGCTGGAGGTGCAGAAGAACAAGGCCGAGGGGGAGATCGCCAAGGCCGAGCTGACCCTGACCCTGGCCCGGCTCGACCGGGAGGCTTACGAGAAGGGCGAGTTCCAGGCCCTCTTGGACAGCAAGAAGAGCACCCTGGAGCTGGGCAAGAAGGACCTGAAGGAGGCCGAGGACGGGCTCGACTTTAGCCGCGGGATGGTCAAGAAGGGGTTCTACCAGCAGGAGCAGTTGCGGAGCAAGGAGCTGTTCGTCGAGGGCAAGCGGGCGACCGTCCGGCAGGCCGAGACCGACCTCCGGGTGCTCCAGGACTTCACCAAGAAGAAGCAGGAGACGAAGCTGGCGGCCGAGGCCAAGGACGCCGAGCGGAACCTGGACCGGACCCGGAAGAGCCAGGACGCGGCGAACGAGAAGGCGGACAACGAGGTGAAGGCCGCCAAGAAGACGGCCGAGATCGAGAAGAAGCAGCTCGAGCGGCTCAAGGCCCAGCTCGACCAGTGCGAGGTCAAGGCCCCCGGGGACGGGATCGTCATCTACGTCAAGTTCCGGCCGTGGGACGACTCGGCCACCATCAAGCCGGGGGCCCAGCTCTACTTCCAGCAGCCGATCTTCAACCTCCCCGACCTGGGCCGGATGAAGGTCAAGCTGAAGGTCCACGAGTCGGTCGTGAAGAAGGTCAAGGTCGGGCTGCCGGCGACGATGAAGGTCGACGCCCTGCCCGGGCAGGTGCTGCACGGGAAGGTGGTCTCGGTGGCCACCCTGGCCCAGTCCGACAACTGGCGGGGCGGGGGGGTGAAGGAGTACGAGACGGTCGTCTCGATCGACGACCTGCCGGCCGACGCCGGGCTGCGGCCGGGGATGTCGGCCGAGGTCCGCATCCTGGTCAAGACGATCCCGAACGCCCTGACCGTCCCGGTCCAGGCGGTCACCGAGGCCGGCGGCAAGCACGTCTGCTACGTCGCCGCCGGGGGCGGGGTCGAGCGGCGGGAGGTGACGATCGGGGACGGCAACGACCAGCTCGTGCAGGTGACGGACGGGCTGGCCGAGGGCGACAAGGTGGCCCTGGACGCCCGGAGCCGGGCGGCCGCCGAGCTCGGCACCCCCGACCCCGGGAAGAAGCCGGACGAGAAGGCCGCGCCGGCCCAGAAGTAGACCGGAAGATTAGGCTCTGTCTGCTGAATCGGGTTGGGCGGCCAGCATTCGGAGGTGGCGTCGGATCATGGCCAGTTGCACCCCGGC
>JAIEQO010000477.1 GCA_019747655.1 Gemmataceae bacterium
GTCATCGGCTGGAACAGGTGGGTGTAGTGGGTGGCCCCGTGCTCCAGGGCCCAGTCCTTCATGGCGCTGGCGACGGCGTCGGCGACGGCCGGGTCGGTGAGCTGGGCCCCCTGCTTGATGGTCTTCTGGAGGGCCTTGAAGACCGGCTTGGGCAGCCGGGCCTTCTGCACCTCCTCGCTGAACACGTTGACCCCGAACAGGTCCTTGATGTGGGTCGTCCGGAAGTCGATCTGGTTCAGGTCGTACTCGGTGTTGGCGATCGCCTCGATCGCCTGCTGGCGGGGGGTGCTGCCCATCGGGTCACTGGCTCCTGGTGGCGGCGGCGAGAGCGAGCGGGTGAGGGAACCGAGTACGCGGCGGGCCCGCCCCGCCGGGGCGGGGTCGGTTGGGCTGGCCGGGGAGAGGATACGGAGGTTATAAGTCGGGGCCGGGGCGTGGCAAGGATGAAACCGCAAAGAGGCCCACGACATGCGACGGATCGCGGTCATCAACCAGAAGGGCGGGGTCGGCAAGACCACCACCACCGTCAACCTCGCGGCGGCCCTGGCCGCCGCCGGCAAGCGGGTGTGCGTCGTGGACCTCGACCCGCAGGCCCACGCCAGCACCCACCTCGGGGTCGAGACGGACGGCACCCTGCCGTCGGTGTACGACGTGTTGGTGGCCAACAAGCCGCTGGGCGAGGTCCGCCGGCTGGCCGGGGAGAACCTGTGGGTGCTGCCGGCCGACATCAACCTGGCGGCGGCCGAGGTCGAGCTGGCCGGCGTCGTCGGCCGGGAGGTGATCTTGCGGGAGGCCCTGGCCGCCGACGGGCAGGAGTACGATTATCTGCTTCTGGATTGTGGGCCGTCGCTCGGGGTGCTGACGCTCAACGCCCTGGCCGCCGCCGACGAGGTGTTCATCCCGCTCCAGCCGCACTTCCTGGCCCTGCACGGGCTGGGCAAACTGCTCGAAACCACGGCCCTCGTCGGGCGGCGGATCAACCCGGCGGTGAAGGTGACGGGCATCATCGTCTGCCTTTACGACGCCGCCACCAAGCTGGCCCAGGAAGTGGTGTCCGACCTGGCGGCGTTCCTGGAGCGGAGCCGCGGGGCGAATGTCCCGTGGGCGGCGGCCCGGGTGTTCGACGCCAAGGTACGGCGAAACGTGAAGTTGGCCGAGTGCCCGAGCTACGGGAAGTCGATCTTCCAGTACGCCCCGCGGAGCACCGGGGCGGCCGACTACGCCGCGCTCGCGGCCGAGGTGTTGGGAGGGGCGGTGTCGGACGAAAGCAAGATTGGAGGCGGCGACGCACCCGGCTTGGCCGGCCCCATGACTTGGGCGGGCATGGGGCCGGCGGACGCCGCCCGGCGGCACACGGCCAGCACCCCGACCGTCCGCTCGTAGTCCCGGGACCTCGCCATCCGCCCGGGCGGGTGGGCCCCGCGGGTTCGTCGAGCGGTAGAGCGAGGGTAGGTTCTTCGGCCGGGTGGTCGAACGCGTCGCCTCGGACCTTCAGGCCGCGGACGGGTCCGAGGTGCGGCACGAAAACCCCCACCGGACTCGCACCCAGGTTTTGATGAATGTCTTGTATTTCTCGCCGCGGCGCCGAATCGGACGCAGCAAAGTGCCGCCCCACTTCCCGAGATTCGCCATGTCAGCGCCACCCCGTTGACGGGATACAAGGTGGTTCGGACCGGTGGGCGTCCGGCCCCGGGTTGCCACGCGGCGCTACACAACTGACACAAGCGACATCGACGAGCCACCGGCGGACAACCCTGGCCGGCGCTGTGCGGCCATGGGTCGCTGCAAATGCCTGGGGCAGTTGAGCGAGGATGACGGGACTCGAACCCGCAACCACCGGGTCGGCAGTTCTGGCATTCGGTAGACGAGACCGTCCGCGGGCGTCCGAATCCTTGGGGATGTCGCCTTCCCCTTCCGCAAGCGTCCGGGTCAGTCCGGGGGGTTGGCTACAGGTCGGCTACAGTGAAGCCCTCCCCGATCATCTCGGTGCGGTACCGCGGACCCGTCGGGCCGCCCGCGGAACTTCTCAGGGTGGCGGCGTGAGTCACCAGGGCGGCGGGCCGGCAATGACGGCCGGCTGTGCGACCCGCCCGCCGGCGGGCGACGCACGGGGTCATGGACTTCCCGGGGGGTGTCGGGTCCGCTGGGTCGGTCGACCCCGAGCCGGGAGGGCCGCGTGCTCCGCATCCTCGGCAGCCCGAAGCGGTCGTGCGACGGCGTCACCCGCCGCGACCTGCTCGTCGCCGGCGGGCTCGGGGCGCTCGGGGCGGGGGCGTCCGGCCGCCCCGCCGGCGTACCGCCGGCCGGGTCGACCCCGCCGAAGGCGAAGTCGGTCATCTGCCTGTTCCTGTTCGGCGGGTGGAGCCAGCTCGACACGTTCGACATGAAGCCGGACGCCCCGGCCGAGGTCCGCGGCCCCTACGAGCCCGTCCCGTCGGCCGTCCCCGGGTCCCGGGTGTGCGAGCACCTGCCGCTCCTGGCCCGCCGGGCGGACAAGTTCGCGGTCGTCCGCAGCGTCCGCAGCGACGACGCCAACCACAACACGAGCCTCATCCTCACCGGCCACCACGCCACGATCGGGGGCACCGCGCTCACGGGCGTCAACCCCGGCATCCCGTCCGACCGGCCGTTCTTCATGTCCGCCGTCGACCACGCCCGCGGGGGGCGGGGGTACCGCCGGCCGGCTCCCTGCCGCCACGCGTGTGCGTCCCGAACCGGCTCGGGCTGCTCGAGGGCTACCACCGCACCGGCCCCTACGGCGGCATCCTCGGCCCCCGGTTCGACCCGGTCTGCACCCGGTTCGGCAACGCCGGGGAGATGCTGTTCCAGCCGAACGGGGTGAGGCCGGACACCCTGGCGTTCGTCCCCGCCGGGGCCGAGCCGGCCCCCGAGATCACGCTCGACCGGCTGGACGCCCGGGCCGGCCTCCTCGACCAGCTCGAGGGCGAGCGCCGCCGGGTCCTCACGGCCGCGGCCGGGTACGACGACGCGCGGCGGCGGGCGGTCGACCTGGTCACCTCGGGCCGGTTCCGCCGCGCCCTGGACGTGAAGGCCGAGGCCCCGGCCGTCCGGGACCGGTACGGGTGGAACCTGTTCGGGCAGAGCGTGCTCCTGGCCCACCGGCTGGTCGAGGCCGGGGTGCCGCTCGTGACCGCGATCTGGGACTGCACGAGGGAGGGGCAGGACATCGCCACCCTGGGGTGGGACACCCACTGGGACCACTTCAAGGCGTGCGACGGGTGGCTCCTCCCGGGCCTCGACCGGGCGCTGTCCGCCCTGCTCGACGACCTCGGCGACCGCGGGCTGTTGGACGAGACCCTGGTCGTCTGCCTGAGCGAGATGGGGCGGACGCCGCGGGTGAACGGCCGGGCCGGGCGGGACCACTGGGTGGGGTCGTACTGCGCCCTGTTCGCCGGGGCCGGGGTGCGGCCCGGCGCCGCCTACGGCCGGTCGGACAAGGTCGCCGCGTACGTGACCGAGAACCCGGTCTCGCCGCAGGACCTGCTGGCCACCGTCTATCACCTGTGCGGGGTCGGGCCGGACACGACGGTTACCGACCGGCTCGGGCGGCCGCTGTCGCTCTACGGCGACGGACTGCCGGTCCGGGCGCTCCTCACGTGAGTTGGATGCGCGGCGTCGCGGCGGCCCGGCCCGTGCTCCTCATCCGGATCTGCTCGCTGTCAGGGTCGGCTGCGACCACCTCGGCGTCGGCCGGCGGACGGTTTACGCTCACTCGGACGAGGTGCCCACCGACCGCCGGCCGGGTTGGGGGCGATGTTCGGGCTGCGGCCGCCTGCCGCAGCGCCGCGGCCATCTCGTCGGCCGACAGCACCCGGAGTAGGCGGTTGCTCTTCAGGTGGCCGGCGGCCACGGCCGCGATCTCGACCGTCTACCCCGAGGCCAAGGGGCCGGACGACTGGCCGCCGATGTCCGGGAAAAAGCTGACCGAGGAACTGCTCGGGTACGCGGCCACCCCGCCGGGGCTGCCGGAGCCCGTCCCGACGCCGTCACTCACGGGCGACGACGACCCCCGCCCGGCCGAACCGAGCTACGCCGAGCAGGCCGGCCATGCCGAGGCCGGCCAAGATCAGGCCGGACGGCTCCGGGACGGCAGTCGCCCCCACGGCCGGCCCGATCGTCCGACCCAGGGCGAGCTCCACCCCACCCTGGTTGAGGGCCAGGGCGGTGAACCCCTGGTCCCCCGGCCCGAGCGGGCTGGTGAACCCGAAGTTGGCGGACTGGCCGGGCGCGATCGTGAACGGCAGATCGGAGGCCAGCCACTCGACCTGCGGCGACCCCGGCTGATACACCGGGCTCCACCCCGTTGGCGAGAGGAGGTCGGTCAGGCCCGCCCCCGGTGCCACCGACACGGCGAAGTCGAAGATCAGGTCGGGGTCGCCGCCGGCCGCGTTCTCCGGCGGGTTGGAGACCAGGTACCGGTACGTGTAGACGCCCGGCCCCGGGTCGAAGGTGACGGTCGGGGTCACGCCGATGAGTAAGTCCGCTTCCGCCGGGGCGGCCGTCGCCAACGAGCCGACCAGGGCCATGGCCAAGGCGCGACGTGTCACAGGGTCACCGACCGTGCTCGCCCGACTCGACCACCTGCAGAAGCACCCGCACCGGGTTGACCGTCGCCGCCTTCTCAGGGCACATTTCTTCCGTCCCGGCGGGGGCACGGCCCGGGGTTCGGGGGCCCGCCCCGGCGGCCGCGTCCCTCCCCACCTGCCGCAGCCGGCCGATGGCCAGGCCGGCGGCACCGACGGCCAGCAGGGTCAAGCCCGGGGGCGCGGGCACGGCCCGAGCGGTGTCGATCTGGAAGTTGTCCACCAGCAGGGCCGAGCTGCCGCTCAGGTCTCGGACGTTCGCCACGCCCACACCGACCCGGTAGACGCCGTCCTCGCGGACGGCGAACTCGAACGCCCGGTAGCCGGTCTGCCGGAGGAACTCCGTCCCCGGCGCCGCGGCCGTGCCCGGGGTCAGGGTGTCGGCCAACACCCCCGTCGCGCCGGGCGGGGCCGGGGCGACGGTCACGAAGGCGAAGTCGTTGAACAGGTCGCCCGGGTCCTCGTTGGTGAGGAAGTTCCAGCCGAAGCGGATCACGTCCCCGGCGGCGGCCGTGACGTCTTGGGCGACGGCGGTGCCCTCGGTGATCGGCTCCGCGCTCAGGGCGGCGAGGGACTCGAGGGGGACGCCCAGGAACTCGGCCAGGGCCGAGGCCGGCACGAAGCTGAAGTTCTCCAGGTAGGCCTGGTACGCACCCCCCGGCGGGGGGACCGACCCGGCCGAGGAGAGGACCTGGGCGGCCCCGACCCTGTCCCAGCCCTCGAACGTGCCCGCCTCGAACCCGCCGTTGACGAACCCGGCGTGGGCCCGGTCCGTCGGCCAGCAGAGCAGGGCCAGCGCGGCGATCCACTCGAACCGCGGCCGACGTCGCCGGGTCACCATGGCTGAGTCCCTCCTGTGATTCGGACCTACGGTGCGGGCGGGAGTTCTGGCGCACGACCGCTCGCGGCCGGCCGCGCACGGCACACCTTCGTGCCACGACCCACTTGGCCCTCGCGGGCTAATGGCCTGGCAGGTCGATGGTCTCGTCGATGGTGAGTTCGAGGGGGTTCGGGAGCGGGACGGTCGGGGCGACCACCCGGTACCGCTCTGGGGAGCGGGGCGGCTCCCCGCCGGCCGAGCGAAACACCACGCCGAACCGGACGCTCCCCCCCGGCTCTAGCCTTCCGCCCCGAAGGGCTACGGGCATGTGCACCCCGAGGGTCTCGATGCTGATGATCGGAGGACCGCCGAAGAGATTGGGACTCGTTATCGTGTATAGTACCAGCCTCCCGCCAACCACGTCGAGGCCCCGCCCGAAGAGGACGAGTGACACGGGCGCGGGGATCGCGCTCAGGCTCCGGTTCTCGAGGAGCACGGACTGCACCCAGAGGCCGTCGCCGACGCGCACGGGACCGCCATGCGGGGTCACTTTAACGAGCCGGCTGACGTCCCGCGGCACCCGCGGCGCGAAGAACCCGCCGTGGGTGAAGAACGCGTCCGTGGCCCGGCGCCCCACGCCCTCGTACCAGAAGACCACGTCCCCCGCGCCGCCAGGCCGGTTCGGGTGTACCAACGACTCCGACTTGATGAGGTCCCTGAAGTCCCTCGGGTTTTGCTCCCCGTCGCGCCACCTGGCGAGGGCGACGTTGACGTCCTGGTTCGACCCCCGGGGGATGAGGGGCTTGCCGTAGTTGAACTGCCGCTCGAAGCCACTTCTGACGGTGCCGGCCCGAGTCCAGATCCAGTGGATGTGGATGCCCTCGGGCTCACCCGGCACGCCGAAGGGGTGTCGGTGAGAAATGCCGGGGGGCTCGATCCGGTCGTCGTACGACTGGTGGTAGTTGTCCGCCACCGACTCCTCCCCGCCTGCGAGAGCTTTGAACTCGGCCTCCCGCGGCAGGGGGTTCCCGCCCTCGTTTTGGGCTAGGCCGGTCGGTAGGTCGGACAGGAAGGCGCCCACGTTGGGTGACACGCCGTCGATCCGGAAGTGGAAGCGCTGCGGCGCGCTGAACGATCGGAGCACAGACCCGGCCTGCCCGAAGAACTGGTAGCTCACCCGCGGGAAGTAGCGGGCGACCCGGTACGTCCCGGTGGGCTCCCCCCTCCCGCTCTCGTCCGCCGACCAGAACTCGTACCGCTGGGTGACCAGGAGGGCAGTGACTGACCCGTCGGGGAACCCGTCGAAGGCGTACGTCGCTTCGATCACGAGCTTAACGCCGTCCGCCGGGATGGGGGTACTGCGACTGTCGCGGAAGTCGACGAGCCGGACCCGCAACCCCTGACTGATGCCGTCCGGCTTGAGCTCGAGCCGGACGCCGTCGAGGACGACGTAGGGCAGGCTCATCATCCGGGCCATGTAGCGGTCGCCGAGGGACACGTCCTCGACCACCAGGCCGTCGTCCGCGGACACGGACGCCCGCAGCCGCCACCCGGTCGGGTGGGAGTTCACCGCCGGGATGGCCGGGACGGCGACGGCGGGCCGCTCGGCGGGGGTGACGGTCACCCGGACGGCGTCGCGGAGGTCGAACCCGGCCGGCCCCTCGCCGTCCGGGTCCACCTCGACCAGGATTCGCTGGTCTCCCGCCGTGCGGCTCGGGACGACCCCCTCGACATAGAACGTCACCCGCCGGGTCGTGGCGGAGAAACCCAGCTCGGCCGCCGTGTGCGGCAAGCCGGGCCGCACGTAGTCCCCGACGTCCAAGTCCTCGACCACGCGATTCTGGCTGGCATCCCGGGTCCAGACCCGCAGGCCTCCAGGTGCGGGCGGGGTCTCCGTCCGGACATTCTCGGCCGGCCACGTGTTCCCACTCACACTCACGGCATGCAGATCCTGGAGGAGCGGGGACGAGCCGTCGTAATCGAACCTCAGCTCGGCAACGTTCGGGTCGATCGACTCGGGGAGTTCCAGGACCATCCGGGTGAAACCCGCCCCACGTATGGGGCCGAGTTGGAGGTAATCGGGGCGGCCGTCGTGGTCCCGGTCCAACTTGTAGTCCGGGAGACCGTCCCCGTTCAGGTCGGCGACCGTGGCGAGCACCCGCTTCCCGGGCAGCCCCTCCGCGTCCTCGACGGCCTCCTCGGCGTCGGTGCGGCCCGGGTCGCCCGGGCCGTCGTCGTTGTCCGAGTCGATGTCCAGGTCCACCGACGTGTAGGTGTACCGGACGGTCAACGTCCCGTCGAACGCCCCGAAATTGATGTCAGAAACCTCAACCGGCGAGACGGGGGGGAGGACGCTGAATTTGGTTTCGTACGAGACGGTGAGCGGAATCGCACCCACACCGATGAACGGGTCCACAGGACGGATGGTCTGGAGGGAGGGTTGTCCGGGAGGCGGAAAAGAGAATGTACCGGTGCTGTCGTTGCGCACCTGAAACGGCACGAGCTGGTGCCCGGGGGGAAGGGTCCCATAGCCAAGACCCACTGAGTTGATGAGGATGGGGGACCGAACCCCCGGACGAGTCACTTCGATGCCCGTGTTGACAGTATAGTTAATGTACTGTTCCTCGGACGTGGGATTCGTGAGGGTGTACGTCGTGTCAGGAGAAAGCCCGGCCAACGCGGTCTCGACCGCAGTCAAGGTGCCGCGGGACGGGTCGAACAGGTCGAAGGCGAGTACCTGGGACGGCGCCTCCGGAGTCAGGGTGACGGGTAAAGTCTGGACGACGGTGGCCGGGACGGACCGGCCTTCCAGGTCCTGGAGGCCGAGCCTCAAACGGCCCGGCACGGGTCTGGTCGGGGCCGGGCGGGTACACCGGGCCTCGGGGCGGCCGCGGAGGTACGACAGAGCGCGGTCGAGCAGCCGGTTCATCGCGGGCCTCCCGGACGGGGGTGGGTCGCCCTCTTGTGCGGACGGCGGCCGGCCCGGGGCCGCGGAAACGGGAAAAAATGTTGGGAACCCGCCCGGGCCGTCGTTCGACCAACCGATCGGCCCGGCCCCTTGCGTCCCGCCGGCCGGCTGGTACGATCATCCCATCCGCCGACCCTGATTCCGCCCGGAGGTCCGGGTGTCCCCCGACGAGCCGGAGCTGACCGTCCTACTCCGCCGGGCCGGGGCCGGCGACCGGGACGCCGCCGACCGCCTGTTCCGGGCGGTCGAGGCCGAGCTGCGGGCCCGGGCCCGGGCCTGCCTGCGGCACGAGTCGACCGGGCACTCCCTCCAGACCACCCTGCTGATCGACGGGGCGTTCCAGCAGCTGGTCGGCCGGGCCGACATCGCCTGGGAGGACCGGGCCCAGTTCCTCCGGTACGCCGCCCGGGCCATGCGGCACATCCTGGTCGACCACGCCCGGGAGCGGATCGCCCGGGACAAGGGCCTCGGCGGCCGCCCGGCCCGGCTGGAGGACACCCCGACCCGGTCGGCCCGGGCGGGCTCGACCCGGCCGCCCTGGTGGCCGTCCACGAGGCCCTCGACCGGCTGGCCGGGGCCCTGCCCGAGCTGCACCAACTGGTCGAGCTGCACGTCTTCGGCGGGTGGGAGCTGAGGCGGATCGCCGACGACGTCCTCGGCCTGCCCTACGGCCAGGTCAAGCGCCGCTGGCAGCGGGCACGGGCCTGGCTCCACCGCGAGCTGGAAGGAGTCGGCGATGGCCGCTAATCCCCATGCACGGGCGGACGAGCTGTTCGACCGGGCCCTCGACCTCCCCCCGACGCACCGGGCCGCGTACCTGGACGCCGCCTGCCCCGGGGAGCCGGCCGTCCGGTCGGCCGTCGACTCGCTCCTGGCCCACGCCGACCGGGCCGAGGCCGACCGGTTCCTGGCCGACCCGACCCCGCTGCCGGGCGGGCTGGCCGGCCCTCAGCCGGCCGTCCCCGGGTACGACGTGGTCCGGGAGCTCGGGCGGGGCGGGGCCGGGGTGGTGTACCTGGCCCGGCACCTCGGCCTCCGCCGGCCGGTCGCCCTGAAGGTAGTCGGGGGCGGGCGGTTCGCCGGGCCGGAGGAGCGGGCCCGGTTCCGCCGGGAGGCGGAGGCGGCGGCCCGGCTCCGGCACCCGCACATCGTCACCGTGTACGACGTCGGGGAGCAGGACGGGTGCCCGTACCTGGCCCTGGAGTACGTCCCCGGGGGGACCCTGGCCCGGCGGCTGGCCGGGGCCCCGCTGGCGGCCGGTGAGGCGGCCGGGCTGGTCGAGACCCTGGCCCGGGCGGTCGACCACTCCCACCGGGCCGGGGTCGTGCATCGGGACCTGAAGCCGGCCAACATCCTCCTGGGGAACGCGGGATGCGGACTGCGGAATGCGGAATCCGAAGACAAGGGGCCGCCCGGCTCGGGGCTTCAATCCGAACCCCGCATTCCGCATTCCGCATTCGAGCCGAAGGTGACCGACTTCGGGCTGGCGTGGGTGTCGGGGGACGGGACCGGGCTGACCGCGACCGGGGCGGTGATGGGCACCCCGAGCTACATGGCCCCGGAGCAGGCCGAGGGCCGGCCGGCCGGCCCGGCGGCCGACGTGTACGCCCTGGGGGCGGTGCTGTACGAGTGCCTGACCGGCCGCCCGCCGTTCAAGGCCGCAACCACGGTGGAGACGCTGATCCAGGTTCGGGAGGCCGACCCGGTCCCGCCGTCCCGGCTCCAGCCGGGGTTGCCCCGGGACCTGGAGACGGTCTGCCTGAAGTGCTTGCGGAAGGACCCGGCCGGGCGGTACGGCTCGGCCGGGGACTTGGCCGACGACCTCCGCCGGTTCCTGGACGGTCGGCCGGTGGCGGCCCGGCCGGTCCCGGCGACGGTCCGGGCGTGGAAGTGGGCGAACCGGAACCGGGGGGTGGCGGCGTCACTGTCGGTGGCCGTCCTCGCCCTGACCGGCGGGGCCGGGGTGGCGGCGTGGAAGGCCCTTGACGAGCGGGCCGCCCGGAAGTCGGCGGAGGACGATCGCAATGCGGCCAACCGAGCCGAGGCGAAGGCAGCACAGTCGGCCGAGACCGAGCGGGAGGCCCGAGGGGTGGCCCAGCGGCGGCTCACCCAGGTCGAAGCCGGGGCCGAACTCATGGACTCTCTGTTCCGGGGGGTCGACCCACGGACAGAGGAAAAAGAGGGTAAGCCGCTGCGGGCCATCCTCGCCGACCGGGTCACGGAGGCGGCCGACAAGCTGGACGGGGACGCGGTCGGCGACCCGCTAAGCACGTCGCCGGGGATGCGTAGCATGTTTCATGCTCCGCACCTCCCTCACGGATTCGCAACGAGCCGAACTC
>JAIEQO010000856.1 GCA_019747655.1 Gemmataceae bacterium
CACGTTCTTCAAGTACAAGTCGGCCGCCGACCTCTTGGCCGAGAACGCCCGGCTCGGGCTCGACCTCCGGTTGGCCGACGACCTCTCGCCGCTGAACGAGCCGGTCACGGTCGGCGGCCGCGTCGTCGGGAACCGCTGGTGCGTGCAGCCGATGGAGGGGTGCGACGGCGACCCCGACGGCCGGCCCGGGGAGCTGACCGCTCGCCGGTACGTCCGGTTCGGGGACGGCGGGGCCAAGCTGATCTGGGGCGAGGCCTGCGCGGTCACGGAGGAGGGGCGGGCGAACCCCCGGCAGCTCTGGCTGCACGCCGGCAACCGCGACGACTACGCCCGGATGGTCGAGGCGTGCCGCCGAGCCCATCGCACCGCCAACGGCGACGACTCGGACCTGCTCGTCGGCCTGCAACTGACCCACTCGGGGCGGTACTGCTACCGCCGGCCGATGATCGCCTGCCCCGACCCGCTGCTCGTCGGCCGGTACAAGGTCGCGGCCGACACGCCGCTCGTGACCGACGACGAGCTGGCCCGGCTGGTCGATGACTACGTCACATCGGCGAGGCTGGCGGTGGAGGCTGGGTTCGACTTCCTCGACGTGAAGCAGTGCCACCGGTACTTGCTGAGCGAACTGCTCGGCGCCCGGAACCGGCCCGGCCTGTACGGCGGGCCGTTCCAGAACCGCACCCGGCTGGCCCGCGACATCTTTGCCGCGATCCGGGCGGCAGTCCCGAACCACGTCCTCCTGGCCACCCGGCTGAACGTCTTCGACGGCACCGCCTTTAAGGCGTCGGGCGAGCCGGAGGCGTGGTCCGTACCGCTGGTCAACGGCTGGGGGATGAGCGAGACCGATCCGTTCACCCCGGACCTGTCCGAGCCGCTGCGGTGGGTCGCCGAGATGCGGCAGCTCGGCGTGCAACTCGTGAACGTGACACTCGGCAACCCCTACGCCCAGCCGCACGTCGGTCGGCCGTTCGAGTACCCCCCGCCGGACGGGTACGAGTCGCCGGAGCACCCGCTGGCCGGCGTCGACCGCCACTTCAAAGCCGCGGAAACCATCCAGCGGGCGAATCCGGACCTGGCGGTCGTCGGGACGGGGTACAGCTACCTGCAAGAGTTCTTGCCGCAGGCCGGGGCGGCGAACGTCCGGGACGGCCGGGCGACGTTCGTGGGCGTCGGGCGGGCGAGCCTGGCCCAGCCGGACTGGGTGAGGCAGCTCCGTAACCACGGGAGGCTCGATCGCAAGCGGGTCTGCCGGACGTTCTCGTACTGCACGGCCCTGATGCGGGCCAAGGACCACCCGCTCGGCCAGTACCCGACCGGCTGCCCGCCGTTCGACAAGGACGGGTACGCCGGGGTGTGGCAGGAGGTGCAGCAGTTGCGGGCGAGGGGGACCTGATGCCGTCGGCCGCCTACGAGTCCTGGAGAACCACACGGGCCGCGGCCCTGGATGAGGTCGAGGCGGCCCATGCCGCGGTCGGCGGAACCGGCCCCGGCCGCCGGCACGCCACCCGGCAGCTCAACCGGGCCTACATTCTGTTGCTCGCGGCCGAGTTCCAGGGATTCTGTCGGAAGCTCCACGACGAGTGTGCCGCCATCATCGCCTCGGGCTCCCCGGCCGGTGTACGAGAGCTGATCCTGGAGAACCTAGGGTTCGGCCGGCAACTCGACCGCGGGAACGCGACCCCGGGGAGTCTGGGGGCCGACTTCGGCCGGCTCGGGCTCAAGTTCTGGCCGGAACTGGTCGGGCGAGACAAGAAGGCGGCCGCCTGGCAGCGGCAACTCGACGAGCTGAACGGGTGGCGGAACGCCATCGCCCACGACAACTTCAACCCGCCCCGACCGGGTGATACAATCGGGTTGAGGCTGGACCGTGTGCGCCGTTACCGGCGGGCCTGCCGGCGGCTGGCACGGGCCTTCGACGCCTTGCTCTTCGACCACCTCTCGGCCCGGCTCGGCCGGTCGCCCTGGTGAGGACGGCGTGATGCCCCGCACGAAGAAGCCGAAACCCCGGTTCGACATCGGCGACTGGGTGGCGTACGGGACCGAGCCGAGCCGATGGGTCGGCCGGGTGGTCGAGTACGATAGCTGGCGCGGCCGTTACCCGCCGGAATACACCCTCTTCGTGTACGACGACATCGTCCCCCCGGAGTTGTCGCGGCGGTACGAAGACGCGCTGGAGCCGGCAACGCCGGAAGAAGTGGCCAAGTATTCGGCCCTCGCCGCCGTCCAGGCACCCCCCCCCTTCTTCCGCGACCCGCAAGGCCCGAGACGGTAACTCACGGACCAACTCATGCGCCCGAACCGAGTCAAGCAACTCCTCCGCGAGGGTAGGCCGGCCGTCGGCACCTGGCTGACCCTCGGCAGCCCGTTGGCCGCCCGGTTCCTGGCCCGCGGCGGGTGGGACTACCTGACCGTCGACACCGAGCACAACGCCATCGGGATCGAGGCCGCCGCCCACTGCTACGCGGCCGTCGCCGAGGCCGGCGGGGTCGCCCTGTGCCGGGTCCCGGCCGGCCGCCACGACCACATCAAGCGGGCCCTCGACACCGGGGCCCACGGGGTCGTCGTCCCGATGGTCAACACCCGGGCCGAGGCCGAGGAGGCCGTCGCGGCGTGCCTGTACCCGCCCCGCGGCAACCGGAGTGTCGGCGGGTCGGCCCACGCCCTGAACTTCGGGGCCAGCCCGGCCGACTACTACGCCCGGGCCAACGACGAGCTCCTCGTCGTCCTCCAGTGCGAGCACATCGCCGCCGTCCGGAACTTCGAGGAGGTGTTCTCCGTCCCCGGCATCGACGCCGTGTTCGTCGGGCCGAACGACCTCGCGGCCAGCATGCGCGGGCCGGACGGGTCGCCGCCCCACCCGGACGAGTTCAAGGCCGCGCTCGCCGCCGTCCTGGCCGGGTGCAAGAAGCTCGGGGTGGCCGCCGGGCTGCACACCTTCAGCGCCGACGAGGCCCGCGGGCGGATCGCCGACGGCTGGCAGTTCCTCGCCGTCAGCAGCGAGCTGAAGCTGATGCTCGACGCGGCCAACGCCGTCACCGGGTCCCTCGGCCTGAAGAAGAGCGACAACCTGGTGAAATACTGAACCTGGCCGGCGGACGAGGAGTCTTTGACGGGATAACAGGATGGACGAGATGGGAGAAACCCGCACCTTCGGTTCTCATCCGGTCCTATCCTGTTATCCTGTCAAAACTCCGCCCGGACCTTCCAGGACCTGCCGATGCCGCCGGCCCCGCTCCCCCTGTCCGGCAAGTCCGGCCGTACGGCCGACTCGCCCATCACCTACTTCATCAACAAGGCCCTGGAGAACCCGGGGCTGATCTCGTTCGCCGCCGGGCTGGTGGACGAGGGGTCGTTGCCGGCCGCCGAGGTCGGGGCCGCGGCCGCCGAACTCCTCGGCGACCCCCAAGCCGCCCGGGCCGCCCTCCAGTACGGCTCGACCCAGGGGCTGCCGTCGCTCCGCGAGAAGGTGCTGCACCACGTCTGCGCCGCCGACGGCGTCCGCCCGGCCGGCCTCAACCTGTCCGCCGACGACGTCGTCCTGACCACCGGCTCGCAGCAGCTCCTGTACCTGCTCGGCGAGACCCTGTTCGACCCGGGCGACATCGTCGTCACGGAGGCCCCGTCGTACTTCGTCTACCACAGCCTGTTGCAGAGCAAGGGGGCCCAGGTCCTGTCCGTCCCGATGGACGACGGGGGGATGGACCTCGACGCCCTCGAAGAGCTGCTCGCCCACCTCGACCGGTCCGGCGAATCGGGTCGCGTCAAGCTCATCTACACCGTCGACTACTTCCAGAACCCGACCGGGCTGACGCTGGCCGCGGACCGCCGCCCGCGGCTGGTCGAGCTGGCCCGCAAGTACAGCCGCAAGCACCGCATCCTCATCCTCGAAGACAGTGCGTACAGGGAGCTGCGGTACGACGGGCCGGACCTGCCGAGCGTCAAGAAGTTCGACGGGGGCAACGAGTACGTCGTCTACGCGAGTACCTTCTCGAAGCCGCTGGCGCCCGGGCTGAAGACCGGCTACGCCCTGCTCCCGAAGGACCTCGTGGCCCCGGTCCTACACCTCAAGAGCAACCACGACTTCGGGTCGACCAACCTGGCCCAGCACCTGATCGACCGCCTGGTAGCCTCCGGGGCGTTCGCCCGACACGTCGAGGACCTGCGGGCCGTGTACCGGCACAAGCGGGACGTGATGCTGCGGTCACTGGAGGACGAGTTCGGCGACTGCCCGGGGGTCCGGTGGACGGTCCCGGCCGGCGGGCTGTACGTCTGGCTGACGTTCCCGGACGAGGTGGACACCGGCCCCGGCGGGCAACTGGTCCCGGCCGCCCTCGACGCCGGCGTCCTGTACGTCCCGGGCGAGTTCGGGCACGTCCCGGACGAGGCCGGCCGGGTGCCGAAGACCGAAGCCCGGCTGAGCTTCGGGGTGGCCGACCCGGCCCGGATCGCCGAGGGCGTCCGCCGGTTCCGGACCGCCTACGGCCGGGTCCGGGAAGGGACGGCAAAGGAGTTGGTCGGGGTATAGGTCCTGGTGAGCGGGGGGCTCACGCCCCCCGCTCGCCCGGCGTTCGGTCCTTCAGCAGGTCGCGGATTTCGGCCAGCAGCTTCTCGGTCGGGGTGGTGACGGTCGGCGGCTTGTCGGCTTCGAGCCTGTCGAAGTGGTCCCGCATCCGGTTCATCCCCTTGACCACCAGGAACAGGCAGAAGCCGATGATGACGAAGTTGATGACCGTCTGGAGGAACGCCCCGTACCGGAGGGCGGCGTCGCCGTAGAGGGTGAGGGTCAGCCCGGCCACGTTCAGCCCGCCGGTCAGCACCCCGATGATCGGCATGAACAGGTCGGCCACGAGCGAGTCGACGATCTTCCCGAACGCCGCCCCGATGACGATGCCGACCGCCAGGTCGACGACGTTGCCGCGGAGGATGAAGGTGCGGAACTCGTTGACGAACGACCGCATGGCCGGCTCCGGGTGGCGGGGGGCGACACCGGGATAGTGTGGTGGAAGCCCGGGGCGGGTCAACCGGCCGGTCGTCACCCCGGCTTCCGCTTCAGCAGCTCGGCCACCGCCCAGACCTTGACCGCGTCCCGGCCGACGGACAGGAGCCGCCTCCCGTCCGGCGAGAAGGCGACCGAGTAGACGAAGTCGGCGTGGTCCGTGGCCGCCGCGCCCAGCCGGCCGGTGGCCGGGTCGAACAACCGTACCGCCTTGTCCTGGCAGGCCGCCGCCAGGAGCTTCCCGTCCGGGGAGAAGGCGACCTGGTAGACGCAGCCGACATCGGGCAGGTCGTTGGCCGTGTCCCGGGGGTTGTCGAGGGCCGCCGCCCCGGCCTTCGGGACGCGGGCGTCGAGGATGGTCACCGGCGGCCGGCCGGCCCGGCCGAGGCCGCCGTAGGCGACCATCCGGCCGTCCGGCGAGAAGGCCGCCGACAGGTCGCCGCCGGGCCGGCCGCTGATGACGGTCCGGGCGTTCCCGGTGGCGGCGTCGTAGAACCCGATGCCGCCGTCGTCGTCCGCCACGGCGACGACCGGGGCCGTCGGGTGGAACGCCAACCCCCAGACCCGTTGACGGCCCAGCGCCGCGCGGAAGAGTGGCTTGCCGGTGGCCGCCTCCCAGCCCTGGAGGGTGCCGGCGAGGTCGACGGCGACGAGTGACTTCCCGTCCGGGGAGAACGCCACCCCGGAGACGGGGAAGGTGAACCGGCCGAGTTTGAGCCGGGGTTCCTCACGGTCCCAGTCCCAGACCTCGACGAAGCACGCCCCCGGGAGCTGGTTCGGGCCCTGCACCACCCCGCCGGCGGCGACCGTCTTCCCGTCCGGGCTGACGGCCAGGTGGCCGGCCCGGTTGGCGTAGGTGGTGGCCGTGCCGTGGAACGAGCGGACGGCCTTGCCGGTAGCGGCGTCCCAGACCCGGACCTCGCCGACCGACTCCCCGTCCACCCGCTTCGCCCCGGCGGTGAGGACGTGCTTGCCGTCCGGCGTCCAGACGCCGGCACTCGCCCCGAGCGAGCGGGGGTCTGCCCGTCGGAGCGGGGCCGACCACACGACCGCCTTCCCGGCGGCGGGCGTGTCCGGGATCGGGGCGGCGACAGCGCCAAACGCGAACAGCCCGGCGGCGAGGGCCAACACCAGGCTCGACGGCGGGGCGGCTAACCGTCGGTACATGTCGTTCATCCCGCGCGGGGTTGGGCGGCCGCCGTCACGGCCCCTTCGGCTCCGGCCGGAGGCGGGCGAGGGCCTGGGCCGCGGCCCGGCTGACGGTCACGTCCGTCGTCTGCCGGCACCGCTCCAGGGCCTCGACCGCCCGGGCCCGCCGCTCCGGCGACCGGCCGGCCTCGACCTCGAGCACCGTCACGGCCGAGACCCGGGCGAAGGGCGTGTCGACGTCGAGCAGGCCGATGGCTCTGCTGAACTCCTCGTCGGTCAGCGATCGTCGGCTGGCGGCGTCGAGGAGGGCTTTGGCCTCGCGGACGGCCGGCCGCTGGACGAAGAACGGGTCGTACCTCTGGAGCAGCCACGCCCCGACGGCTCCGGCCACCACCAGGCCGACGCCGACCTGGGCGGCGATCAGGTAGGCCCGCCGCCGGGAGCGGGCGCGGGCTTCGTGGGGCGATGCCGACGACATACCGCGGGCTCCGAGCGGACGCCCCGCGGTCCGGGGCCGGGTCACTCCGGCAGGTCGTTGGCCGGCACGTTGCCGCCGCCGGCCCGGACGGCCAACCAGGCCAGGAAGACGAACAGGGCCACCCCGCCGGCGATCACCGCCGCCCCGACCGCCGGGTCGCCCTTACTGTCCCGCTCCCGGGACGCGGCGACCTCGTGCGTCGGCTTGGCAGAGGACCGGTTCCACCAGCCGGCCTCAGCCGACGCCGTCGGCCAGCCGAGGACGGCCATCACAGCGAAGACCCGGACCCAGTTCGAGAGTTTGGCGAGCATTGGACTCCCTCCCGGGGGCGGGCCGTCAGGCCCTGTGGTCGGCGGACGCCGGGATTCCCGTCCGGATTGACACCGCATCTACCGTATTGTTCGCTCCGGGACGGGTGGAGTTGTTGAAAATCGCCCCCGGGCGGGTCGGATTCCGACCCACCAACACGTTGCGTCCGCCGGCTCTCGGCCCGCCGTTCGGCGGGTGGGATCAGTCCGACCAAGTGTCCGGTTACGTCGCCTTCCGGGCGGCGGCGGCGAGTTCCTGGCAGTGCCCTTCGAGGTCGCGGTTGCCGCCCTGTTGGGCCTGGGCGAGTCCCTTCTCGGCGAACGCCAACGCCTTCGGGCCGTTCTTGAGTCGCAACATCTCCTCGGCCGCGGCCGTGTAGTACCGCCCCTCGTCCGGGTTGCGGGCGATCAGCTTGTCGAACTCGGCGGCCGCCGCGTCGGCGTCCTTCTGCTTGGCGAAGAGCTGCGCCTTCCGCAGCCCGAACTCGTTGGCCCGGTTGGCGTTGTTGTGCTCGACATCGTACCGCTCGCCTTGAGTTGCGAGGTCGATGGCCTTCGCCAAGTCGCCCTCGGCGGCGGTCCCGGTGATGGCCGTGGCGTAGAGCGGGTAGCGGTCCGGCTTGGCCGGGTCGGCCGGCTTGCCGACCCCGGCCCGGGCGAACGCCACGGCCAGCTCTCGGGCGTCGAGCTTCAGGGCCGCCCGCATCGCCTGCTCCAACTCGTCCACGGACAGCGACGCCGCGTCGAGCCCGCCGAGTTCGGCCGCGTTCATGTCGGGGATGGAGCGGGGCCCGGGCGAACCGCGACCGTCAGGTAGCGGGTGAGGTTCACCCCCTCGCTCACGCTCGGGGTTCGCCCGGGCACCGCCCCCGCTCCCAGGACGCGCTTCCGGTTCCGGCGGCACCTCGACGTGCGGCGGCGGGGCGGAGACGTACTCCAGTCCGAGCTTGTGCCGGAGGGCGGCGAAGTCGTACACCTCGACCGGCACCACCTTCCCCTCGACCCGCTTCTGCGGGACCACCCCGGCGAAGCAGTCGGCCACGAACTTGATGACCCCGAACAGCCGCTTCCGCAGGTGCGAGCTGCCGACCGCGTCGACCGGCGTGTTCCCGGCCAGCGACTTCCGCGGCCGGTGCAGCCACACGTCCTCGAACTGATGCCGGGCGTGCTCTTGCAGCTTCTCCTCGGCCTGGGCGATGTCCGCCGTCTGGGTGGGGTAGGCCAGGGCGTCGAGCCCCACGTCGGCGAAGTTCACCGGGGTGGTGGTCTCGACCGGCTGCTCGACCGCCAGGCTGACCCGGGTGCGGACCTCCTCGGCCAGCCGGGCCGGGCCGTCCCGGTCCGGGTGCCACAGCCGGATGACCCCCTGGGCGATGGCCAACTTGGCCACGACGCGGGCGAGGGTGGTGCCGCCGACGGCCAGCAGGCTCGGCAGCTCCTCGACCACCATCGCCTGGACGGCCCCGGCCTCCTCGCTCACCTGCACCCCGAGCAGCCGCCGGGCCTGGTCCATCCCCCGCAGCCAGGCCGTCACCGGCTGGGGGTCGCGGATCGGCAGGATGAACCCGTGCTCGACGTAATCCGCCTCGTCCTCCATCCCCTGCCCGCAGCGGAGGACCTCCGCCAGGGCCGCGGCCTCTTCCGCCCGGTGGTCGTCGGTCTCCAACTCGACCGCCTTGTTCAGCGCCTCGACCGCCTTCGGCTGCTCGCCGACCCAGGCCAGGACGAGCCCGAGGTTGAACCACGCGGCCGGGTCGCCGGGGGTGAGTTGGGTCAGCTTCTCGAACCCCGCCCGGGCGTCCGAGAACTTCCCGGTCGCGGCGTCGGCCGTCACCGGCTTGGCGGTCGGCCGGAAGCTGTACTGCTTGCGGGCGCACTCGGGGAGCCGGGAGTCGGGGCCGAAGAGCCCGTCGAACTGCTGCCGGGCCTCGGCGTCGCCGGGCTGGAAGTGGACGGCCCGCTCGAGGGCGGCCCGGGCGGCGACCGGGCGGTTGAGCAGGAACTCGTTCCGGAAGATCAGCTCGTAGACGTGGGCGAGCTGGTCCCGGGCGTCGTGGTCGTAGCTCTCGGCCGCCTTGCGGAAGAGCAGGAGGGCCCCGATCAGCTCGCCCTCGTTCTGCCGGAACTGGCCGCGGAGGAAGTGGGCCATCCCGAAGTTCGGGTTCAGCTTCAGGGCGGTAGACAGCGCTTCCTCGGCCTGCTCGACGTACCGGTCGCGTTCGGACTCGGTCTGCTGCTGCTGGCCGAGGTTGTACAGGAACTGGGCGTAGTACCCCCAGACCGGCGGCTGGTCGGGGTGGCTCTGGGTGAGGGCCTGGATGGTGTGCAGGGCGGCCTCGTGCTGGCCGGTCCGGTCCTGGTCGAACGCCTTCTCGACGCTGGCGAAGTACGGGGCGCAGCACCACTTGGATTTCTTCCCGCTGCCGCACGGGCAGGAGCTGAACGGGTCCAACGGCATCGGGGGCCTCGGGATCGGGAGTCGTCAAGTCCGCACGTCTTCAAGTCCTCGTGTCGACCGCTGCCGGGTTCCGGACGTGACGACCTGACGACCTGACGACGTGAAGACTTCGTTCCTCGCAGGATACGGGTTTCGGCCGGGGCCGAAAACGGGCCGGGCGGGGTTTGACAGCCCCGCCCGGCGTCCTACGGTTGGGCAGACCACGCACCCCGCCCGGGGCCCGGCCCCGGCTTGCCCGCCCCCTCGGAGGATTTCCCCAGATGACGGCGAACGACCTCGGCGCGTGCGAGTGGTTCGTCTGGGACCTCCGGCGGAGCGGGCTGATCGACCGCGGCCCGCTCGACGCCCTGGTGGCCGAGTTCCTCCGCCACAACCCCCGGGCCGAGGCCCCGGCCCTGGCCGAGCACCTCGTCTCCCGGGGGTCCCTGACCCCGTTCCAGGCCGAGCGGGTGCTGGCCGGGAAGACCCAGGGACTGGTCCTCGGCCCGTACGTGCTGCTGGACGCCATCGGGTCCGGGAGCATGGGCCAGGTGTACCGGGCCACCTCGAAGGCCGACGGTGCCGCCTACGCGGTCAAGGTCCTCCCCCGGCGGAGCATGTGGAACGTCCGGCTGGCCCGCCGCCAGGTCCGCTCGTTCGGGGCGTTCACCCACCCGGCGGTGGTCCCGTTCGTGGACGTGGGGACGGCCGGCGGGCTGCACTACCTGGTCTGGCCGCTGGCCGAGGGGGAGACGTTGGAGGCGGTCGTCCGGGACAAGGGCCGGCTGCCCCACGCCCAGGCGGCCGGGGTCGCGCTCCAGATCGCCCGGGGGCTGGCGGTGGCCCACCAGAACGGCCTGTTCCACGGGCTGGTCAAGCCGTCGAACGTGATGGTCGGGCGGGACGGCCGGGCGGCCCTCTTGGACTTCGGGATCGGCTCGCTCCTGGTCGAGAACGAGGGGGAGAGCCTGGTGGACACGATGTCCACGGCCAACACCCTGACCAGCGGGCTGGACTGCGCGGCCCCCGAGTCGATCATGGAGCCGACCAACCGGACCCCGGCCGGCGACCAGTACAGCCTGGGGTGCGTGCTGTACCACGCCCTGACCGGGCAGGTCCCGTTCCCGGACGGGTCGGCGGTCGAGAAGATGATGGCCCACCAGACGAAGGAGCCGACCCCGGTGCGGGAGCTGGCCCCGGACGTGCCGGAGGGGCTGGCCGCGGTGGTGGCCCGGCTGATGAGCAAGAACCCGGCCGGCCGGTACGGCGGGTGCGACGAGGCGGCCGAGGCCCTGGAGGCGTTCGCCGCCGACCTGCCGGCGGCACCCGCCCCCCGGCGGGCCGGGGGCGGGCGGTCCCCCGGGTCGAGCTTCGGGCC
>JAIEQO010000506.1 GCA_019747655.1 Gemmataceae bacterium
GGGGCCAAGGAGCGGGTCCAGGTGTTCGAGGGCGACGTGATCGCCCGGCAGAACGGCGGGGTCCGGGAGACGTTCGTGGTCCGCCGGCTGGTCCAGGGGGAGGGGGTCGAGCGGATCTTCCCGGTCCACTCCCCGCGGATCTCGAAGATCGTGGTCAAGAAGGCCGGCAAGGTCCGCCGGGCCAAGCTCTACTACCTCCGCGACCGGGTCGGCAAGGCGACCAAGATCAAGGACGACCCGAAGCGGCAGGCGAAGATCGACGCCGACCTAAAGGCGGCCGCCGACGCCGCCGCCAAGGCCGCCCAGGAGGTCGCCGCCAAGACCACCGCCGAGGGCGGGGTGAGCAAGTCGGCACAGAAGAAGCAGGCCAAGAAGGAGGCCGCCAAGGCGGCCGCCAAGAAGGGGAAGTAGCCCGTGGCCGGCCGGCCCGAGCCGCCCGCCTCGCCCGGCCCGGGGTTCACCCGGCTGCCGTGGTGGCGGCGGTGGTTCGGCCGGCGGAGCGAGCGGGCCGCCGCCAACTACCTCCGCGGCCTCGGCTGGCGGGTGGTGGCCGCCAACGCCGCCGACCCGGCCGGGGAGATCGACCTGCTGGCCCTCGACGGCCCGACCCTGGTGGTCGTCGAGGTCCGGTCGACGGCCGGCGAGGACTGGGAGCGGACGGCCGCGTCGGTCGACGCCGCCAAGCAGCGGCGGGTGGCCGAGGCGGCCGTCCGGTTCCTGGCCCGCCGCCGGCTGCTCGGCATGGTCGACGTCCGGTTCGACGTAATCGTCCTCACCTGGCCGGAATCCGCCCGCGAACCCGTCGTCCGCCACTTCCGTCATGCCTACGACACCCCCGGCCGGTTCCAGTTCTGGGACTGACCGCACGGAGGGTCGGTCGATGCGTGGGCTGGCGGTCCGACATCACCACGTCCACCGGGCGAAGGCCCGGGCCGTCCGCTACCTCCGGTGGGTGCTGGCCGGGCTCCCCGGTGCGATCGACCCACGCCGCGTCGGCCGCCGGGCCACCGACCGCACCCCGTGCTCGTGCCGGATGTGTGGGAACCCCCGGCGTTACGGTGGGGGTCCGACCCGGGCGGAATGTCGGGCCGAGGGGGACGATACTTGATCCGGCCCGGCAACCCGGCCGACCTGCCGGCCATCGACGCCTTCGACCCGTTCGGCGACAGCCGGGCCGACGAGGTCGCCGCCGGCCGGCTGACGGTGTTCGGCCAAGCCGGCCGGGTCGTCGGGTTCCTGTCGGTCGCCACCGACGCGCTGCTCGGGCACCCGTTCGTCAGCTACCTGGCGGTGGCCCCGGACGCCCGCCGAACCGGCGTCGGGTCGGCGCTGTTGGCCGACACGGAACGCCGCCACGCCGGCCGTCGGCTGGTGATCTCGACCGAGGAGACCAACGCCCCGATGCGGGCGCTGCTCGCCGGCCGAGGGTACACCGTCTCGGGCGTCCTCCACGGGCTCAACGGGGACGGCCCGGCCGAGGTCTTCTACTACAAGGATTGTTCGCGATTCGACCTCCGATCCTGATCGTGCCTCGATCGGCGTTGATCGTGCGGCTTGTTTGGAGCCTTTCATGCCCGCCTTCCCGCCGGTCGAAGAGCAGCTCGCCACCCTTGAGCGTGGGGCGGCCCACGTCGAGAAGCCGGCCGAACTGCGGAAGAAGCTCGAACGCAGCTTCGCCACCGGCAAGCCACTGCGGGTGAAGTACGGCATCGACCCGACCGGGTTCGATGTCCACCTCGGGCACACCGTCCCCTTGCGGAAACTCCGGCAGTTCCAGGAGTTCGGCCACACGGCCGTGCTCATCATCGGGACCGCCACCGCCCAGGTCGGCGATCCGTCCGGCCGCGACGAGTCCCGCAAGGGGCTGACCCCCGAGCAAATCGCCAGGAACGCCGAGTCGTACCTGACGCAGATCGCGAAGGTGGTGGACGTGTCGAAGGCCGAGGTCCGGCCGAACGGCGACTGGTTCGGCCGGTGGGGGTTCGCCGACATGCTCCGGCTGCTCGGCCGGGCGACCGTCCAGCAGCTCCTCGTCCGCGAGGACTTCAGCAACCGGTTCCGGTCCGACCCGTCGGTGCCGATCTACCTGCACGAGTGCCTGTACCCGCTGATGCAGGGGTGGGACTCGGTCGAGATCGCCGCCGACGTGGAACTCGGCGGGACCGAGCAACTGTTCAACCTCATGGTCGGCCGCGACCTCCAGCGGGAGGAGGGGCAGGAGCCGCAAATCTGCCTGACGATGCCAATCCTTAAGGGCACCGACGGTAAAAAGAAGATGGGCAAGAGCGTCGGCAACTACATCGGCGTCGGCGAGCCGGCCCGGGAGCAGTTCGGGAAGGCGATGAGCATCCCGGACGAGTACGAGGAGGCCGGGCCGGGCGGGGGGGCGGTCAAGAAGTCGTTGATGAAGGAGTGGTTCGAGCTACTGACAGATCGGCCGGCGGACGACGTCTCGCGGCTGTTGGCCGGGCACCCGATGGAGGCGAAACAGACCCTCGCGGCGGACATCGTCCGGGCGTATCACGGAGACGCCGCAGCGGCCGCCGCCCGGGCCGACTGGGACCGGATAAAGAAAAACGAGGATCCGGTCGACATGCCCGAGGTGGTGATCCCGGCGGCCGAACTGGTCGGCGGGGCATTGCCCGCGGCCAAGCTGATCGTGTTGGCGAAACTCGCCCCGAGCGGCGGGGAGGCCAAGCGGAAGATCGCGGAAGGGGCGTTCAACACCGGCCCCGACCGGGCCAAGCCGGCCGACGCCCAGTCGCCCATCCCGGTGACGGACGGGCTGGTCGTCCGGCTCGGTCGGAAGGTCGCCCGGGTGCGGCTCGGGTAATCAACCGGCCTTTGCCGGCTTGGGCTTCCTCCGCCGCATCGCCCGCCGCACGTCGGCCCGGATGTCCTTCCCGTCGAACGGGATGCCGTGGGCCGCGCAGAACGCCTCGGACTCATCCAGGGCCGCCAGCGCTTCGTCGTACCGGCCGGCGTCGAGGTAGTTCAGGGCGAGGAGGTCGAGCCGGTCGCTGTAGTCGTCCGGCCCCATCCGGATGTGGCGGAGCATGTCGCCGTCGAGTTCGTCGAGCAGCTTCTTCACCCCGGCCAGTTCCATCCGCCGGTAGCGGATGGCCCCCTCGGGGTCCCCGTCCAGTTCGGCGATCAGGCAACGGCCCGCCATCCCGAGCAACGACTCGCAGCCCGGGTCCGCCCGTTCGAGGAGGCGGGCCAAGTGGAGGGCCTGGCGGATGGCGTCCGACCACCGACCCTCGGACCGGGCTTCGAGGGCGGCCAGGTAGACCGCTTCGACTTCCTGCCCGGGGTTCGGAGCCGGTGCGGGTTCAGGGGTTCGCTGCATCGGAGGGCCTCGGCACGGTCGGGCGGAGTTCGGGGAGCATCTTTTGCTCGGCCGCCCCCAAGGCGTCCCACACTTTCCACTGCCGGCGGGCCTCGGCGTCCAACTCCTCGCGCCGCCGGCGGGCTTTGTCGACACGCCGGCGGTCCTTCCGCCGCCGACTCTTCGAGTCGTGGTCGCGGCCGGGCGTGTGCTTCTTCCCGCCCTTCGGGTCGCGCTCCGGCGGCTTCTTCCGCTTCTTCACCATGAATCATACCCGGTGGGGGACGCCGGGTCACGGTTTCGGGTTCGTGCGGAGCAGGTTCAGGACCGCCAGGCACTCGGTCCGGACGCCGGCCCGGATGCTCGGCTCGGGGCCGGGTCGTAGCGGAAGGTGGCCGAGCGGGCGTTCAACACCGGCCCGGACCGGGCCAAGCCGGCCGACGCCCAGTCGCCCGTACCGGTCACGGACGGCCTGGTCGTCCGGCTCGGCCGGAAGGTCGCCCGGGTCCGGCTCGGGTAGTGGCGAACGGGGTGAGCCCGGGTCAGCGGTCGGGCACGGCGGCCGGCCCGGTCTCCCGGCCGACCGTCCGGTGGGACCCGGCCCGGTCGACGAACCCGCGGAGGTAGTCCCCGACTTCCGGCCGGGTCGCCCCGAAGCAGGCGTGCTCGACCCGCCGGATCTGCTTCTCCATCCACGCCCAGGTGCCCGGCGGCACCCCGTCGACCCCGACCTCCCGGCCGAACATCGGGACCGCCCGGCGGCCCGGGTCGGCCAAACCCGGGCCGGCCGCCGTGATCGGCCCCGGGTCCCCGCCGAGGTGCATGTAGTAGGCCAGCACGGGGAGCATGTGCCCTCGCCCGCGGAAGTCGGTCCGGCCGGCCGTCAGGTCGGTGTACTGGCAGATGAGCTGGGACGGGTGGACCAGTTGGTCCTCGTCGATCGGCCGGACGACCCGGCGGGGCGACCGCCACTGGGCGTACAGCATGGTGTCGAAGTCGACCACCCGGCCGTCGACTACCCGGAGCTTGTTGAACAGGTCGAACGGGCGGAACGTCCGCCGGACGTACCCGGCGTCCAGGGTCAGCTCGAAGGTGGTGACGAGCCCCATGTCCGGGGTCACGCCGTTCCCGGCGTACCGGCGGATGCCGCAGAACTCGGCCCCTTCGGCGGCCCACCCGGCGTACAGCCGGTCGAACAGGCCGGGGGCGACCGGGAGGGCGTCCATGTCGTGGATTAGGACGGCCCGGGTGTTGGCGGCGGCGATCCCCAGACTCCAGGACAGCCACGCGTATACCCACCCCCAGTGGATCCGTCGGGCCGCCCGGTACTGCCGCCGGTCGTACCCGAGCAGGCGGACCCGGACGGCCGGCGCGACCTCCCGGGCGGCCGCGGCCACCACCGCGGGGACCCGGTCCGGGGGGCAATCGAACACCAGGATTACCTCCCGCAGATCCGGCCCGGCTTGGCGGGCGCACAGCCGCAGGTTCGCCGCCACCACGGGGGCCAGCGACTCCATGCACGCGATCACAACCGTGTACCCCGGACCGGGGTCGGGCTGCGGGGCCCACCGCACCACGTCCCGGAGGAGCAGGTTCATGGGCAGCCGCTTGAGCTGCTTGGCCCACAGCCGGACGGTCGGCGGAACCCGGATCATTCGTGCCCTCCGCGGGCCGGCGGCCGATAAGCGACCGTGTCCCGCCCGAACGACGAGTACCGGTACCCGTGGTCCCGCAACACCCGGGCGCAGTCCAACTTGTCAGCCGGGCTCAGGTTCAGGTGCTCGAATCCGATCACCGGCGGCCGGTGGTCGGTGGCCAGCAGCATCTCGAGGACTTCGAAGTCGAACCCCTCGGCGTCGATTTGGAGTAGGTCGACGGCCGTGACCCGGTAGCGGTCGAGTAGGGTGCCGAGGGTCAGGGCCGGAACCTCGATCGGCTCGATCCGGGCGTGAAGGTCTGGGACGCGCCGGAACTGCCTCATCAGGACGGCCCGGGAGAAGCTGGCGAGCCGGGTTTCCGGACCACCCGGCTCGCCCCGGACCCGCCACAAGGTCATCGAACCGTCGGCTGGGCCGATCCCGCAGTTCACGCACCTCACCCCGGGCACCCCGGCGTACGCGCGGCACAGCCGCTCGTAAGCATCCGGGAGTGGCTCGACCAGGAGGGCCGACCACCCCGGGTGAGTATCAAGTCCCGGACCGGGTCTTCGCTCACCCCGTCGTTCGCCCCGATTTGGACGAGCGAGAACGCCGCACCAGTCCGGGGAACGGTGTTCACCAACAGGGCCAACAGGTCGATCGGGTGGTCGTTCGGGAAGGGGAGGCGGGAGACCTGGAACCCACGCCGCCGGAGCCGGCCGACCGCCCACTCCACCAGACGCGCTTTGAGCGACATCGGACGCCCCCGGTGAACCCCGGAACAAGCACTTCCGTCCTCTGTCCCACGCCGGCTGAAGCTGCCGTCGTCTGGCGGTCCGGCAACGGGACGCGCCGGGCGGGGCGGCCTCCTGAATCTAGGTGACGAACAGACCTCCGGCAACCGTCGGCAGACCGGCCGCACCGCGATCACTTCCGCAACAGGTTCAGGACCGCCAGACACTCGGTCCGGACGCCGGCCCGGATGCTCGGCTCGGGGACCGGGGCGTACCGGTCGGTGTGCATCCCGGGCAAGGGCGGGGCGTCCGGCTTCTGGGCCGCGTCGTACAACTCCGCCGGCACCGTCCCCAGGAAGTACATGAAGATCGGCGTCTTCCCGGCCGCGAACCGGCCGAAGTCCTCCGCCCCCATCAAGGGCCGCCGCTCCCGGACGTTCCCGTCGCCCAGCACCTCCTTGAACACGCCCACGGTCTTGCGGGTCAGGGCCACGTCGTTCAGCGTCGCCGGGGTGAATTCCTCCAGGCTGACGGTGACGACCGGCTCCGGGGCCCGGGCCGCCACCGCCGCCGCCTTGGCGATCCGGTCGATCGCCTTCAGGACGTGGTCCCGCACCTCGGTCTTGGTCGTCCGGACGGTCAGTTGCAGCCTCACCTCGTTCGGGATGATGTTGTGCTTGGTGCCCCCGTGGATCGAGCCAACCGTCACGACGCACGGGTCGAGCGGGTTGACCTCCCGGCTGACGATCGTTTGCAGGTCCAGGATGATTCGGGCGGCCAAGACCACTGGGTCGACCGTCTGGTGCGGGGCCGCCCCGTGCCCGCCCTTGCCCTTGACCAGGATGTCCACCGTGTCCGAGTTGGCAAGGGCCAGCCCCTCGGTGTAGCTGACCACCCCGGCCGGGGTGAGCGGGTCGGCGTGCAGGGCGATGGCATAGTCCGGCTTCGGGAACCGCTGGTACAGGCCGTCGTCGAGCATCGCCCGGGCCCCGGCCACGATCTCCTCGGCCGGCTGGGCGACGAACACCAGGGTCCCGCTCCACGAGCCCTTCAAGGCCGCCAGCACCCGGGCCGACCCGACGAAACAGGTCATGTGAACGTCGTGGCCGCAGGCGTGCATCACGCCCACGTCGTTGCCGAACCGGTCCTTCGTCCGGACCTTGCTGGCGTAAGGCAGGCCGGTCTGCTCGACGATCGGCAGGCCGTCCATGTCGGCCCGCAGTAGGACGACCGGCCCCGGGCCGTTCTTCAGGACGCCGACCACCCCGTTCCCACCCACCTTCTCCGTCACGTCGAACCCGGCCGCCCGCAGCTCGGCCGCCATCCGGGCCGCGGTCTTCGTCTCCTGGAGCGACAGCTAGGGGTTGGCGTGGAGGTGCTGGTAGAGCCGGACGAGGTCGGCCGCCTCGGCGTCGAGGACCTTGTCCACGGCCGCGAGGCGGTCCTTGACCCATCCGGCCGGGGGGGCGGCCGCCGAGGGTGGGTCGGACCCGATCACGGGGGCGGCCAACAGAATGACGGCGGTGAGGAGGACGGCGGGCCGGGGCATGGCGGGCCTTTCGGGGGTGCGGGCGGGCCGGGGCGTGAAAAATCCCGGGAATCTTGCAACGACGGACACCCCCGGGACGTAGAGTAAAGTAGTTGTTTCGCCGCCTCCCGGCGTCCCGGGTTGGCTTCGGGCGCCCGCCCGTTGCCACGCCCCAACGCCGCCCGCCGCCGCGTCGGTCCGACCGGCCGGCGGCCGGCCGACCCGGACAACCCCGCGATCGGTCCCGAAACCAACACCGGTCGCCCGCCCCTGCCGGCGGCGGGCCGCCGCTTTCCCACAACCTTGACCGAGGACCAACACCGATGGCTTCGAAAGGCTTGACCGTCCAGCAGCGGAAGTCGATCTTCCGGGCCCTCGTCGAGGCCCAGGACGCGGCCGCGACCGTGGCCGAGAGTAAGAAGCGGGTCGCCACCGAGTTCCACATCACCAAGGAACAGCTCGACCTGATCGAGAACGAGGGCGTCGACAAGGACTGGCCGCCGCTCGACGACTGACCTGATGAGCGGCAAGGGGCAGGGGGCGAGGGGCAAGAAGCATTCTTCTCGCCCCTCGCCCCCTGCCGCGATTAGTGGGTGTGGTGGACGTGCATGTCGGTCCCGAACGTCTGGGCGAGGTTCCCCGGCGTCAGCACCTCCCGCGGCGGCCCCTCGCACTGGATCCGCCCGTCCCGCAGACACAGCACGTGGTCGGCGTGCCGGCTCACCATCGTCAGCTCGTGCGACACCAGCAGGACCGTGACCCCGGACGTTCGGTTCAGGTCGGCGATCAGGTCGTAGAACTTTTGCTGGTCTTTGAAGTCGATCCCGGCGGCCGGCTCGTCCAACAGCAGCAGCTCCGGCCGCGGCTCCAGGGCCAGGGCCAGGAGCACCCGCTGCAACTGGCCGCCGGAAAGCCCCTCGACCGGGTTGTCCAGGTGCCCGGCCATCCCCACCCGCTCCAGCAGCCCGACGATCTTCGCCCGGGTCGTCCGGGAGACGCCCAGGAAGAGCGGCCGGTGGGACAGGGCCAAGGCCAACAGGTCCTTGACCGTCAGCGGCAGCCGGGCGTCCAGGATCAGCCGCTGGGGGACGTACCCGATGTGCTCCGGGGTCGGCCGGCTGTGGTCGTGGCCGCAGAAGAACCGGACCGTCCCCCGGTACGGGTACTCCCGGACCAGGGCCCGCAGCAGGGTCGTCTTGCCGGACCCGTTGAGCCCGATCAGGGCAGTGACCTTCCCCCGGGCGAGGTCGGCCGACACCCCCCGTAGGATCGGCGACCCGCCGAGGTCGACCCGCAGGTCCCGGATCGACAGGAGCGGTGGGCCGGTCATTTCATCGCCCCGGCCAGGGCTTCCAGGTTGGCCCGCATCTTCCGCTCGTACCAGTCCGGCGTCAGCCCGCTCGGGTGGACCGTCTCCAGCGGGTCGACCTCGACCAGTTGGGCGTCCTTCACCCCGGCCCGGGTCAGCTCACCGAGCACCGTCTTGGCCGACGTGTTGGCCGTGTACTGCGGCTCGACGGCGATCAGCCGGATGTTCTTCTTCCGGCACAGGTTGACCAGCTCGGCCAGCTCGGCCGCGTTCGGCTCGACCCCCGGCTTCTTCTGGACCACGCCGGACACCTTCAGGTCGAACGCCTTGGCGAAGTAGCCGAGCGACTCGTGGAAGGTGACGAGCCGCTTGTCCTCCTTGCCGGTTAACTGCTTCGCCCCCTCGGCCTTCAGCCCGCGGAGCCGGGCGACGTACTCGGCCGCCCGCCGGTCGTACCCGGCGGCGTGGGCCGGGTCGGCGGCCTTCAGCTCGTCCCGGATGCCGTTGACCATCACCTCGGCCAGGTCCGGGCTGAGCCAGACGTGCGGGTCGTGCCCGTGCTCGTGCGGGCCGTCGTGGTCGTGGTCGTGGTGGCACGCCCCCTCGATCAGCTTGTCCTCCGGGATCAGCTTGCCCAGCTCGACCACCTTCAGCCGCCCGTTCCCGCTCCCCTTCTTCAGGGACGACGCGAGGGCGGTGTCGAGTTCCAGCCCGTTGACGAAGAACAGGTCGGCCTCCCCGACCAGCCGGGCCTCCACGTCGGTCGGGTTGAACTCGTGCGGCCCGGCGGTGGTCATCAGGTTCTTGACGACCGCGTCGTCCCCGGCCACGTTCGCCGCGAAGCAGTACAGCGGGGCGAACGACACCACCACCTTCGGCCCCGGGCGGGCCGGCCAGGCCGACTCCCGGCTACACCCGCCGGCGGTCAGGACTAGCCCGGCGACGACGGCGGCCGCCGGCACGAGGAACACGCGGGTCCGCACCGGCCACCTCCTCCGGAATAACTTCGTAATACCAAATTCGATTCTACCCGGTCGGGCGTCGGAAGACAAGTCGTCGCGCTCCGTTGTTGTACAATCGCCGCGGGCGGCCACCCTGGTGATACGGAGTCCGGCGTCATGGCGTTCGTCGTCAACAAACTCCGCGAGACCGCCGGCGACCGGCCGGGCGACGTGTTCGAGCTGGCCGACGACGCCGGCACCGCCCGGGCCGAGGTCTGGCCGGAGTGGGGGTTCAACTGCCTCACGTGGCAGGTCCGGCAACCGGACGGGGCCTGGGCCGACCTCCTGTACCACGCCCCGGACTGGGCCGCCAACCCCGTCCCGACCCGCAGCGGCCACCCGGTTCTGTTCCCATTCCCCGGGCGGATGCGGGACGGGCGGTTCACCGCCGGGGGGGAGACGTACCAGCTCCCGCTCACCGACTCGACCAAGACCCATGCCATCCACGGCTTCACGCCGCGGAGCCCGTGGCCGGCGCTCGGAACAGCCCAGGGGAGCCAGTCGGCGGCGGTGACCGGGCTGTTCGACCTGTGGGACGCGGTCCCCGGCGGGGCCGACCTCTGGCCGTCGCACGGCCGGCTTGGGCTGACCTACACCCTCCGGGTCGACCGGCTGCGGGTCGACGCCCGGGTCGAGAACCTGGGCCCGGACCCGCTCCCGTTCGGCCTCGGATATCACCCGTACTTCCGGCTGCCGGGTGTCACCGACCCGGACGTGAGCCGCTACGTGTTGCAGGCGAACGTCGGACGGGTGTGGGAGGTGGACGCCGACAACCTACCGACGGGTGCGACACGGGATGTCCCGGCCGAACTCGACTTCCGCCAACCCAGACCGCTCGGCGGGACCGCCCTCGACAACGTCCTCACCGGGGTGCCGACCGAACCCGGTGCCGACGGCCTGCGGGAACTCGCCGTCCTGTCGCACCCGGACGCCCCCGGCCGGCTCCGCATCCTGGCCGACCCCGCATTCCGCGAACTCGTCCTGTTCACCCCGCCGCACCGGCAGGCCGTCGCCGTCGAGCCGTACACCTGCTCTGCGGACGCGGCCAACCTCGCCGCCCGGGGCGTGGACTCCGGCTGGCGGACGGTCCCGCCGGGCGGGTCGTGGACCGCCGCGGTCGAGTACCGCTGGGAATCGGGTGAACGGAATGTTTGACAGGATAACAGGATCAGCAGGATAATGGAATCTAGGGCCTGTTGACGATGGCGGGCTTTGCCGCACAACGGGTTGAGGCGGATCGGCGTGCCTCGGCCCCGGGCGGGA
>JAIEQO010000421.1 GCA_019747655.1 Gemmataceae bacterium
GCGTCGGCCACGGTGTCGAAGGTGGCGTACCCGACGAACTTCCCGCCGACGGCCGACAGGACCAGCCCGTGCAGGTTGATCCCGGCCATCTCCCACGCCTGGGTCACCCGCCCGCCGAGCCCGGCCTTGTCGTCCCCCTCGACCCGCATCACGATCGGGGTGCCGACCTCGTGCATCCCGGCCTCCTTGGCCGCCGCCAGCACGTTCGTCCCGCTCAGCGGGGCGACGTACAGGTCGCCCAGCCCGCCCTCGGCCCCCCGCTCGCTGGAGACGTACTCCAGGTGGGCCCCGGCCTCGGCCAGCCTCTTCAGCTTGGCCGCCACCCCGCCCGGCTTGTCCTCGACCCGGGCGTGGTACAGGTGGACCCGCTGCATCTTGAAGCTCATCGGCGTGGCTCCTGACGGATGGACGACGTGGCGGCGCGGCGGCGCGTCAACCCGGATGATACCCCCGGCCGGGCGGGATGGAAACGGGTCGGCGGCGCGAATCCGGGGCCGGCCGTCGGCCCCGGGCCGGGGTGCGGATTTCACGCCCCGACCGCAGCCCGGGGCTACGGATTCGCCTTCAGGAACTCGGCCACCTCCGGCTCGTACTTGCCGACCTCGTCCGCCACCTTCTTGGCCGTCGCCCGGGCCGCCCGGTCGGCGTCGGCGTTCGGGTCCAGGTCCCGGGTCAGGTCGGCCAGCTTCCCCGGAAACGCCCCGAGCACGTCACGGAACTGGCGGAAGGCGTACTTGTCCCCGTTCTTCTTGCACACCTCGACCGCCGCCTGCAACTGCGGCAGGCTCTCGTTCAGGTCGCCGAGGTTGGCCAGCCGGGGCCACCGCTGGAGCAGGTACGTCCGGGCCTCCTCGTGGGCCGCGTCCTTCGGCTTCCACTCGGCCGCCAGCTTGTCCCGCCGGGCCTTCACGTCGGCGTTGTCCGGCAACAGGGTGATGAGCTGGGCGTAGACGGTCAGGGCCTCGTCCACCTTCCCCTGGGCCAGGTACAGGCCGATCAGGTTGTTCTTGTCCCGGGCCAGGACCTCGACCCCACCTTTCACCGTCGCCCGCCCGGCCACCGCCTCCAGGTCGCCGATCCGCTCCTTGAGCTGGGCGTTGGCATTGCCGAGGGCGGCCAACTGCTGCTCGACCTGGGCCAGCAGCTCGGGCGACCCCTGCGGCCCTTTGGCCACCTGCCCCTTCAGGTCGGTCACCTCCTCGGCCAGCACCTTCCCGGTCGTGTCGGCCGCGTCGTACCCGGCCCGGGCCCGGGCCAGGGCGTCCTTGTTGTTCCCGGCCACGATCCGCCGGGCCACCTCCTCGAAGCACAGGGTCTGGGCCGCCCGGGCGTCCGACGCCCGGGCCCGGGCCGACAGGACGGCCCGCTCGAACACCGCCTGCTCCTCCTTCTGGGCGTCCACCTCGAACGGCAGGGGGACCGGGTCCGGGCCGAGGACCGGGACCGGGAACCGGGCCGTCCGGGTGGCCCCGAGGGCGACCGTCACGCAGGCCAGCCCCTTCAACTGCCGGCCGCCCCGGAACACCCCGGTGGCCGGGTCCCGGTCGAGGAAGTCGGTGGCGTCGGCGTTGTCCCCGAACCCCTGGTCGGTCGCCCGGACCGTCACCCCGGTCCCGCCGGTGCCGTCGGACGAGGCCAGCCGGACGGCCACCCGGGACCGGGTCGTTCCGAGCTTCAGGCACCGGAACCCGGCTGCGTCCCGGGCCGGCGGGAAGGCCCCGTTCTTGTACCCGGTCAGGGCCTCGCACCGGGCCGTCCCGTCGGCCGCGACTTCCTTCACCCGCAGCAGGGTGAACGGCAGGTGGGTCGGGGTCAGGGCGGGCGGGGCGACGGTCCCGGGGGCCGGGGCGATGACCCGGCCGGCGGCGTTCCGGGCGACCGGGGCGGCAGCCCGCTTCGTCTGGGTGATCCGGGAGATGGCCAGGATGTCCTCGGCCGCGACGTGCCGCCCGACCGGGCCGAGCCCGGCCGCCCGGAACCGGACGGTGGCCACCCCCTCCTTCCCCGGCTCGACCGTCCCGGCCAGCCCGAAGTCGCGGTCGATCATCAGCCCGGCCGCCCGGCCGACCAGCTCCGGGGCCGGGACGGTCTGCTTACGGACGACCGGGGAGGCCAGGCCGGTGAACCCGTCGTGCTGGCGGGCCCGGAGGTGGTACGCCCCGTCCCGGACCTCGACCTTGAGGAAGTGGGTCTTCACCCCGGTCAGGTCGCGGGGGGCGTCCAGGGCCGCAAACCCCTTCTGGGCGAAGTCTCCGACGACCGGGTCGCGGCGGTCGGCCGGGAGGTCGTCCAGGTCGACCACCTCGACCGTCCCGAGCGGGCCGACGGCCGGCTGGAGGGCGGCCAGCAGGTCCCGCCGGAGCTGGTCGCGGAAGGCCGGGCTGAGGAGCGGGTGGGGGTCGAACTGGACGACCACCCGCCACTGGTAGGGGGCGTTCGGCTCGGGGTCGAGCCCGGTTTGTTGGGCGGCCAGGCGAGCGGGGGGCGTCAGCCCCCCGAGCACGACGAAGAGGGCGGCGAGCGACCGGGCGCGCGGCATGGGTTTCCCCCGGGGCGGTAGGCAGAGGCGGTATTGTACCAGACGGCCGTGACGGGGTCTTTGCCGTCCGAGGCCCGACCGTGAGGGAGGGCAAGGGCGTGAGCCCTCCCTCACGGTCGGGCCTCGGAGGCCGGTCCGCTCGACTCACCCTACGATTTCGCCTTCTTCGCCCGGCTCTCGGCGCAGTGTTCGAGCAGCGTGGCGATCAGGGCCGTCCACCCGGTCTGGTGGCTGGCCCCGAGCCCCTTGCCGCAGTCGCCGTCGAAGTACTCGTGGAACAGCAGGTGGTCCTTCCACAGCGGGTCGCCGGCGAACCGGCCGAACCCGCCCAGGCACGGCCGCGGCCGGTCCCCCTCCGGGACGAACAGGCTGCCCAGCCGCTCGCCGATCTCCCGGGCCACCTCCCCCAGGTTCTTCTTCACCCCCGACCCGGTCGGGCACTCGACGGTGAAGTCGTCGCCGTAGAAGTCGTGGTACTTCAGCAGGGCCTCGATCAGCAGGAAGTTCATCGGGAACCAGACCGGCCCCCGCCAGTTCGAGTTCCCGCCGAAGTCCCGGGTGTCCATGTCCCCGGGGACGTACTTCACCCGGAACGTCTGCCCGCCGGCCCGGAACACGTAGGGGTTCTTGTCGTACACCTTTGAGAGCGACCGGACCCCGAACGGGGACAGGAACTCGTTCTCGTCGAGCAGGTAGCCGAGGACCCGGCGTAGCCGGTCCTCGCTCGGCAGGGCCAGCAGCCGCCGGCGGTGCGGGGCCTCCCCCTTCTCCTGCAAGCTGCCGATGTAGGTGAGGACGTCCTTGCGGTGCTCCAGGAACCAGAACATCCGCTTCTGGAACGCCGGCAGGTTCGGCCCGATGACCTCCTCCTCGAGAATGTGGCAGGCCATCAGCGGGATCATCCCCATCATCCCGCGGAGCTTGATCGGGATCGGCTTGCCGTCCTCCAACTGGTCGTAGTAGAACCCGTCGTCCTCGTCCCACAGGCCGGTCCCGCCGAGGTTGTTCAGGGCGTCGGCGATCTCGACGAAGTGCTCCAGGAACTTCGACGCGATGTCCTCGTAGGCCTTGTCGTGCAGGGCCAGCTCGACGGCGATCTCGAGCATCTGGGTGCAGTACAGGCCCATCCAGGCGGTCCCGTCGGCCTGCTCCAGCGAGTCCCCGACCGGCAGCGGACCGCCCCGGTCGAACACCCCCAGGTTGTCCATCCCCAGGAACCCGCCGCCGAAGACCCCCTTGCCGTACTTGTCCTTCCGGTTCACCCACCAGGTGAAGTTCAACAGGAGCTTGTGGAAGGCCCGGGTGAGGAACTCCCGGTCCCGCTTCCTGTCCCGCTTGTACACCTGCCAGCAGGCCCAGGCGTGGACCGGCGGGTTGACGTTCGACAGGTCGTACTCGAAGGCCGGGATCTGCCCGCTCGGGTGCAGGTACCACTCCCGCAAGAGCAGCAGGAGTTGGCTCTTGGCGAAGTGCGGGTCGACCCGGGCCATCGGGACCATGTGGAACGCCAGGTCCCAGGCGAAGAACGCCGGGTACTCCCAGGTGTCCGGGACGGACAGCACGTCCCGGCTGAACAGGTGCCGCCAGTCCTTGTTGATGCGGTGTTCGCGGACCGGGGCCGGGTTCGGGTGGCCGGGGTCGCCGTTCACCCAGGCCGGGATGACGTAGTGGTAGAACTGCTCGCTCCAGAGCAGGCCGGCGTAGGCCTTCCGGGCGACCTCCCGCTCGTGGTCGGGCATGCTCGGCGGCAGGCGGCCGGCGTAGAACTGGTCGGCCTCGGTGCTCCGGGCGGCGAACACCGAGTCGAAGTCGGCGAAGGGTTTTGACGGGAAGCCGTCGGCCGGGGCCAGCCGGAGCCTCAGCGTCACCTCGCCACGGGCCGGCACGTCGAGGGCGTACACGGCCGCCGCCTTCGTCCCCCCGTCGGCGTTGACGGCCCCGTCGTCGTTGTCCACGACGAGCTTGTGGAAGGCGTCCTTGTAGTAGTGGCGGCTTGCAAGCCCGACGGCCCGGCCGACCGCCCCGGCCACCGCCCCCACCACCCGGGTGCCGAACACGGCCGGGTTGGTCTCGTTCTCGGTGAACCGCCACTCGGCAGGCTTCTCGGCGGCCAGCCGGAACCCGCCCAGTGTCTGGTGTGTGGCGAGTAGTCCGCCGTCGAGCGGGGTGATGCGGGGCTTGGCCCATTTCCCCTCGTCGGAGGTCGAGCCCCAAGTCCAGGTGTTGCGGAACCACAGGGTCGGCAGGACGTGGAGGGTGGCGGCGTCCGGGCCGCGGTTGGCGACGGTGAACCGGATGAGGATGTCGTCCGGCCCGGCCTTGGCGTACTCGGCGGTCACGTCCCAGAACCGGTCGCCGTCGAACACGCCGGCGTCCGTGACCTCGTACTCGGTCTGGTCCAGCCCGCGGCGGGCGTTCTCGGTGCGTAACTTCTGATACGGGAACTCGGCCTGGGGGTAGCGGTAGAGGCCCTTCAGGTACGAGTGGGTCGGGGTGGCGTCGAGGTAGTAGTACACCTCCTTCACGTCCTCCCCGTGGTTCCCCTCCGGGTTCGTGAGCCCGAACAGGCGTTCCTTGAGGTGCGGGTCCTTGCCGTTCCAGAGGGCGACGGCGAAGCAGAGGCGGCATTCGCGGTCGGTGACCCCGAGCAGCCCGTCCTCGCCCCACCGGTAGGCCCGGGCCAGCCCCATCTCGTAGGGGAACGACTTCCAGCAGTTGTTGTCGGCCGAGTAGTCCTCGCGGACGGTGGCCCACTGGCGTTCGGAGAGGTACGGCCCCCACCGCTTCCAGTTCTTCGCCCGCCGCTCGTCCTCGGCCAGGCGGAGCGATTCGGGGTCGGTCATGGTCGGCCTCGATCGGAAGAATGAAGAGGGCCGCAGATGACGCAGACTCCGGCGCAGATGAGATCAGGATCGATCAGAATCAAGTTTCGTCTGATCTGCGTTCCATCTGCGGCGGAGTCTGCGTCATCTGCGGCCCCGTATTTCGGCGGCTTCAGCCGGCCTCCCTACCATGAATAGGGCCGCCGACGGCCCGGTGTCATTCGCATACGGGAGCCCGCCATGCCCGACAACGCCCGCACCCGGGTGGTCATCCTGGGGACCGGGTTCGGCGGGGTGTACACCGCCCGCCACCTGGAGGGCCGGGTCGACCCCGCGAAGGTCGAGGTGGCCCTGGTCGGGCGGGACAACTTCTTCCTGATGTCGCCGTTGCTCTTCGAGGCCGGGTCCGGCGACCTGGAGTTCCGGCACGCGGTCAACCCGGTCCGGCCGCTCCTGAAGAGTACCCGGTTCTACAACGCGACGATCGAGCGGATCGACCTGGCCGGCAAGGAGGTCCACGCCCGGTCGGCCGCCGGGGACCGGTACACCCTCGGGTACGACCACCTCGTCCTGGCCCTCGGGCAGATCACCGACAAGCGGCGGATCCCCGGGGCCGAGCACGCCCTGACGTTCAAAACGATCGTCGACGCGATCTCCTTCCGGAACCACGTGATCGAGGCGTTCGAGCGGGCCGACGCGGCGACCGACCCGGCCGCCCGGAGCCGGGACCTGACGTTCGTGGTGGTCGGCGGCGGGCTGGTCGGGGTCGAGCTGTGCGGGGAGATGAGCGAGTTCGTCGACCGGCTCCTGCGGGCCTACCCGCGGATCACCCGGAAGGAGGTCAAGGTCGTCCTCCTCCAGCGGGGGCCGCGGCTGTTGCCCGAGCTGAACGAGAAGTCCGGGGTGTACGCCGAGAAGCGGCTGACCCGCAGCGGGATCACCGTCCGGACCCACACCGGGGTGGAGCGGATCGAGCCGGCCCGGGTCCACCTGCCCGGGGGCGAGGTGGTCGACGCCGGGACGGTGATCCTGTCGGCCGGGCTGGCCCCGAACCCGGTCCTGGCCGGGCTCGACCTGCCCCGGACCCGGGACCGGATCACCGCCGACGGGTGCATGCGGGTGGCGGACCGGCCGGGGGTTTGGGCGATCGGGGACTGCGCGGCCGTCCCGGGGCCGGACGGCCAGCCGTACCCGACCCTGGCCCAGCACGCCCTGCGGGAGGCGAAGCAGTTGGCCAAGAACCTGGCCGCGGTGATCGACGGGAAGGAGCCGGCCCCGTTCGTGTACCACACCCTCGGGACGATGGCCGCCCTCGGGCACTACCGGGGGATCGCCAGCGTCAAGGGGATCACCTTCCGCGGGTTCCCGGCGTGGTGGGCGTGGCGGACGTACTACCTGATCCAGACCCCGGGGCTGGGGCGGAAGGTCCGCATCCTGCTGGAGTGGACGGTGGCCCTGTTCTTCCGCCAGGACGTGGTCAAGATCGACCTGGCGGACGAGGCCGGGCAGCCGGTCGCCCCGACCGCCGACCCGAAGGGGACGGCCGGGGGGAGCGGGGCGGAACCGGCTAAACCATGACCAGGGGTTTGCACCCCTGGCTACCGGCGGTCGCCCCTCCGGGGCTCGGGTCTTGGAGCCGCTGAGCGGCGACCGAATGGTGCCCGGGGTGCAAACCCCTGGTCGTCACACCCGCTCCACCGCCAGGACCGACACGTCGTCCCGGGGCGGGTTCGGGCCGCACCAGGCGAGCAGCTCCCGCTCCAGGGCGGCGACCGCGTCGGCCAGCGGGCGGCCCCGGCCGGCCTCGATCGCGGCCAGCAGCCGGTCCCGGCCGAACTGCTCGCCGCCCGGCGACTGCGACTCCGTCACCCCGTCCGAGTACAGGACCAGCCGGTCCCCGGGGGCCAGGTCCAGGGCGTGCTCGTCGTACCCGGCCCCCAGCCCGACCGGCAGCCCGGTCCCGGGGAGCATCCGGGGCGGGCCGCCGGCCGGCAGGTGGACGGCCGGCGGGTGCCCGGCCGACACGTACCGGACCCGCCCGGCGGCGGTGTCGATGACCGCGTAGTTCAGGGTCAGGTACTGCTGGGCGGCGTCGAACGGGAACTGCACCGCCAGCCGGTCGGCCACGGCCGCCGGCGGGACCACCCCGTCGGCCCCGTCCCCGGGCTGGAGCAACAACGACTCCTGCCCGGCGGCCGGGGACAGCAGGCGGGTGACGGTGACGGCGAGCAAGGCGGCCGCGATCCCGTGCCCGCTGACATCGAGCACGTAGGCGGCGACGTGCCGGTCGTCGAGCCGGCAGACGTTGAGGGCGTCGCCGGCCAGTTCCTCGCACGGCCGGAAGGCCCAGGCGAAGTGCCACCCGGGGACGGCGATCGGCTTGCGGGGCAGGAGCGATTCCTGCACCCGGGCGGCCGCCTTCAGGTCCCGCCGCAGCCGCTCCCCGGCCCGCAGGAGGCCGGCGTTGGCCGCCTCCAGCTCGGCGTTCCGCCTGAGCAGCCGCTCCTCCAGCTCGGCCGCCCGGCGGGCCGACCGGCGGAGGTCGAGGTGGGTCCGGACCCGGGCCAGGACGGCCGGGAAGTCGATCGGCTTGGTGACGTAGTCGTTGGCCCCCAGGTCCAGCGCCCGGGCCACGTCTTCCCCGTCCTGGTGGGCCGTCACCATGATGACCGGCAGGTCGAGCCGGGAGTGGTCCCGCCGGACGGCCTCCAGGACTTGCAGCCCGTCCGGCCCGGGCATGCTGACGTCGAGCAGGACGAGGTCGAACGGCTCCCGGCCGATCCGGGCCAGGGCCTGCCGGCCGTCGGCCGCCTCGGCGACCCGGTAGCCGTGGACGGCCAGCCACCGGGCCAGCACGTCCCGGTTCGGCCGGCTGTCGTCGACCACCAGGACGGAGAACGTCCCGGGCGGGTCGGCCGGGGAATCGGTCGCCGGGGCCGGTGCCTCGGCCGTCGTCAAACTGTCCATGTCACCCCCGGGCCGGGGCGGGCGAGTCGACCGCCCCGGGCGAGTCGGGCGAGCATTTCCGGTGCCGGGGCACTTGCCGGCCACAGGCAGGAATGCCTGTGCCACCGAAGGCAGAGCTTGGTGGCACAGGCATTCCTGCCTGTGCAGTCCCAGCGTATACCCTCATGGATAGGCGGGCCGGCCCCCCGGCCGCCGGGAGGTCCCATGAGAATCGCACTTTTGCCGGCCGTGTCAACGGCTCTTCCGGCGGCCAGATGCTTCCGGGAGGGCGAGGCTCCCGCCGAGCCGGGTTCACCGCGCCGGCTCGGCGGGAGCCTCGCCCTCCCGGGGGCCGGGGCGGCCGTCCGAACAATCAGGAGGTCGTGATGCCCCCGCGGGTCGCGCTGGTGACGGGCAGCGGGAAGAAGCGGGTCGGGGCGGCGGTGGCCGACGCCCTGGCCCGGCGGGGGTACGCGGTCGCCGTCCACTACCGGTCGTCGGCGGCCGAGGCCCGGGAGACGGCCGCCTCGCTCCGGGCTCACGGGGTCGAGGCCGAGCCGTTCGCCGCCGACCTCGCCGACGAGGACGCCGTCAAGGCGATGGTGCGGGCGGTGATCGGCCGGTGGGGGCGGATCGACGTGCTGGTGAACTGTGCGGCCATCTGGGAGCCGAAGCCGCTCGAAGAGGTGACGGCGGCCGACGTGCGGCGGCACTTCGACGCCAACGCCCTGGGGACGTTCCTCTGCTCGCAGCACGCCGGGTTGCAGATGGTGCGGCAGCCCGAGGGCGGGCTGATCGTGACGGTCGGCGACTGGGCCGAGGCCCGGCCGTATACCGGGTACGCGGCCTATTTCCCGAGCAAGGGGGCGGTGTCGGCCCTGACCCGGTGCCTGGCGGTCGAACTCGGCACCCGCAACCCGAACGTGCGGGTCAACGGCATCCTGCCCGGGCCGGTGATGCTCCCGCCCGACCTGCCGGAGGCGGAGAAGCGGCAGGCGATCGGCGCCACGCTGGTGAAGCGGGAGGGGTCGCCGGGCCACGTCGCCCGGGCGGTCCTGTCGTTCCTGGACAACGACTTCGTCACCGGCGTACTCCTGCCGGTGGACGGCGGGCGGACGGTCTACGCCCCGGAGTGAGACGCATCCCAGGAAACACCTGCCGGGTTGGAGTCCCGGCTTCAGCCGGTCCGACGCCCGCACCGGCTGAAGCCGGGACTCCAACCCAACAGGGAGTACCCGGGAACGGTAAGAGGCGGCGGATGGGGCGGTTACGGGTGGTGATGCGGTGGCTGCTGGGCGGGCTGATGATCGCCGCCGGGGTGAACCACTTCGTCGACCCGGACTTCTACGTCCGGATCATGCCGCCGTACCTGCCGTGGCACCGCGAACTCGTCCTCGTCAGCGGCGTCTTTGAGGTGGTGCTGGGGTTGTTGGTGCTCGAGCCGCGGACGCGGCGGCTCGCCGGATGGGGGTTGATCGCCCTGTTCGTGGCGGTCTTCCCGGCCAACGTTCACATGGCGATGAACCCGGAACTGTACCCCGAGGCCCCGCCGGCGGTCTGGTACGCCCGGCTGCCGCTCCAGGGGGTGTTCATCCTGTGGGCGTACTGGGCGGCCGGGCTGGGCCGCCGGGAGACACCGTCACGACCGCCGACCCGCTGATCGCCGCGCTCGATGTCGATTACCGCGGCGGCTACGCGGTGGCGGCCGGGGTGTGGTTCCGGGGCTGGGCGGCCGCGACCGCGGAGCACGAGACGACGGCGGTGGTCCGGGAGGTAGCGGAGTACACCCCGGGCGAGTTCTACCGCCGGGAACTGCCGTGCCTGCGGGCGGTGCTGGCCGCGGGGCCGCGACCTGACATCGTGGTCGTGGACGGGTACGTCGGGCTGGGCGACGGCCGGCCGGGGTTGGGGGCTTACCTGTTCGACGCGCTGGGCGGCGAGGTGCCGGTGGTCGGGGTGGCGAAGACGCGGTTTGCGAGCGGCGAGGCGGCGGCGGTCTGCCGGGGCGGGAGCCGGTCGCCGTTGTGGGTGACGACAGCCGGGATGGACGCGACCGAGGCGGCGGAGCGGGTGGCGGCGATGGCCGGCCCGTACCGGGTGCCGACGCTGCTCAAGCGGGCCGATCGGCTGGCCCGAACACACTCCGAAGGTGTCGTATGAGCGAGTCTGATCGGCCGAGACTGTTTCACCCCGCCGCAGGCAACGGGGGATGACCGAAGTGCACGCGGCCGCTTACCGCGGCGATCTCCCCGCGCTCGTCCACTGGCTGGGCGAAGGGCTGGACGTCAACGCGACCGACACCGTGTACGGCTACACCCCGGTCCACTGGCTCGCCGACATGGCGGCCGCCGGCGGCCCCCGCGTCGAGATGCTACGGGTGCTCGCCGCGTACGGGGCGAGCCTGAACGCTCGGACGGCCGACGGGCGGACGCCCCTGCTGCCGGCCCGGGCGGCGGGGACCGCCGGGGGCGACGCGCTGGCGGCGGATCGACCCGGCCA
>JAIEQO010000568.1 GCA_019747655.1 Gemmataceae bacterium
CTCTCGAAGTGGGACCGGTCCGGGTTCGGGTAGCCGACCCCCTGGACGACGGCGAGCTGCTTCTTGTCGAAGAGCTGCTTGAGGTCGTTCATCCGCGGGTGCAGGCCGACGTGGTCGTCCAGCCGGAGGACCTCGTTCCGGCGGAACGCCAGGGTCGGGCGGGCCTTGTGGTACAGGTCGTCGGCGAACGGGGCGACGGTGTTCAGCCCGTCGTTCCCGCCGGCCAATTCGACCACGACGAGGATGGTGTCCTTGTCCCGGGCGGCCGGGAAGGCGGCCGAGGACCGGGCCAGGAACTCGGGCACGGCCCCGCCGACGGCGAGGAGGCTCGTGCCGCCGAGGGTCCGGCTGAGGAAGTCGCGGCGACTGAACATGACCGGCTCCGGGACGGGTTCGGGGTACGCTACCGACCCGGGGTTTCACCCCGGGCTACGCTGTGGCAGGCCTTCAGCCTGCGGGCCTTCCGATCCTCCAGCCTGAAGGGCTGGGACAACATAGCCCGGGGTGGAACCCCGGGAACCGGTCAACAGAGCTGATACTCCGGCAAACACATCAGGGCGTGGACGGCCTCGCGGGCCTTCTGCCGGAACGCCGGGGAGTCCACCGACTTCCCGGCCCCGGCCGACAGGAACGACTCGATCTTCCGCCGGGCGGCCGGCGGCAGGTCCTCGCCGTACAGGAGCACGGCCGCCCGGGTGACGACGGCCGGCACGTCGGCCGGCTTGGCCGCGAACAGGGTCTCGGCCACGTCGTACTCGGGCGGCGGGGCCGGGGGCGGGGACTCGGATCCGGGGGCGCCCTTCGTCGCGGACTTCTTGGTCACGGCCGTGGCCACCGGCTTACCACCCCCCGGCCGGTACGGGGCCCGGGACCACGCCCCGGTGGCCACCGTCTCGGCGAAGTTGTTCCGGGCCAGGAGGGTGGCGCTGTTGAGCCAGTCGGTCCCGGTCCGCCACCCCTTGACGTTCGGCGGGGCGAACAGGGCCTGGCCCATCTTGGACAGCGGGTCCTTCAGGTCGGCCAGCGGGACCCAGTCGGCCAGCGGGTCCGGCCCGCGGGCCGGGACCACCGCCCGGACCGCCCCGAGGGCGAACTCGACCGGCCACTTCACCCGCTTGCGGTAGGCGTGCTCGGAGAAGAACAGCCGCGACCCGAGCATGGCCCGGACGAGGTCGGCGATGTCGTAGTCGCTCGCCCGGAGGCGGTCTTCGAGCGGGGCCAACAGCCCCTTCGGCGGGGGCGTCTCGCTGACCAGGAAGGCGTACAGCTTGCCGACCAGGAACCGGGCGCAGGCCGGCTGGTCGCAGCAGAAGGTGACGACATCGTCGCCGTTCCACGGGCCGGTCTTGCCGAAGACGGTCTTCGGCCCGTCGTCGTGCAGGTCGGCGTTGTACTCGAACCGCTCGACCTCCGGGTCGTGGTGCCAGCCGGTGAACGCCCGGGCCGCCTCCTGCACGTCCTTCTCGGTGTAGTTGCCCACCCCGAGGGAGAAGAGTTCCATCACCTCCCGGGCGTAGTTCTCGTTCGGGGCGCCCTTGACGTTCCGGTTCGAGTCGAGCCAGACGAGCATGGCCGTGTCCCGGCTCATGTCGAGCAGGAACGGCCGGAACTCGCCCAGGGCGTGCTTCCGAAGCAGCTGGTTCTGGCGGAGCATCAGCGTGGTCAGGCGGACCTTGCTGTAGCTGGTGGCGAAGTGGTTGTGCCAGAAGAGGGTCAGCTTCTCCCGGAGCGGGTGGCCGGTCTCGGCCATCGCGTACAGCCACCACCCGCGGAGGTAGGACGGGTCTTTCGAGTAGTCGCCGGTGTAGGTCAACAGGTCGTCGTCCAGGACCGGGTTCGGCTCCCCGGCCAGGAGCCGGTCGAGGGTCTTGTCCGGGCCGACGGCCAGGGCCCGGTCGGTGTCCGCCGGGGACGGCCCGAACGCCGCCCGCCGGTACAGGTGGGCGACCCACTTGCGGTCCCACGGCACCGCGTCCGACGGCGTCCACGCGGCCCAGGCGTCGGCCGGGTCGACCTTCGACAGCTCCGCCGGCAGGGCGTCGGCCATGACCACTCTCCAGGTGCGAGCCGGTGAGGCGATTATCGCCGGGCCGGCGGCGGACGCAAGGGGGCGCTTTGTCGACCCGGGGTTTGCACCCGGACCCGACGCTGCCGCGTCGGGCTACGGACTACGGACGACGGCCCCTCCGGGGCGAAGGTGTCTGGAGCCGCGGAGCGGCGGCCGTCCGTTGCCCGGGGCGGAAGCCCCGGGTCCTGTCACTTCTTGTTCGCCTTCGCGGCAGCTTCCTTCGATTCCTTGATGAACTTTTCCGGCTCGTCCTTGAAGGCGTCCCGGCAGCCCGAGCAACAGACGAAGTACGTCTCGCCCTTGTGCGTGACCTTCATGGTGCCGAGGCCGCCGCTGACGATGCATTCCGGGCCCTTCGGGACGTCGGCGAACGGGACCCCTTCTTTGGTCGCCCCGACCTGCCACTTCTTCACGAACCCCAGGGCCGACCCCTTCGGACGGGTCTCGAACCGCACCAGGTGGCGGTTGTGGTGGAGCAGGCTGAGTACCAGCCGCTGGTCCTCGCCGGCCGGGCCGTCGGTCCGGTCGAGGGTGAGTACCTTCCCCTTGAGTGCCCCCGCGAAGGCGGCCGTCGACCCGTCCGCCGCCGTCAGGGCGAGTTGGTAGACGCCCTTCCCGGCCGCGTACCGCAGTTCCCCCTTCGAGAAGTGCTTCCCCTTGTCGAAGGTGGCCGTCAGGCACACATCCTGGCCTTTGAACTGCCAGCCCCAGGCGGTCGTCTCGGTCCACAGCCCGGCCGCCCGCTCGTCCCTCGTCCCCTCCGGGGTGCCGGTCCCCTTCCACGACCCGACGAGGAGGTTGAGCGCCTGAAGCGCCTCCTTCGGGGAGGCCGGCTTCCCGGCCAGCGGTTCGCCGGCCGCTACCGCGAGGACGACTACGACGGCGGCGACCATGTGTCCCCCGAGCCGGACGGCTTTACCGAATAGGACGACACAGGGCGGGAGGAATTTCAACCGCGGGGCGATTCGGACCCGGGGCTGTCGCCCCGGGCTACAGTGTGTCGGGCCTTCAGCCCTCAAAGACCCAGATCGGAGGGCCGAAGGCCCGACACACTGTAGCCCAGGCCGAAAGGCCCGGGTCAAAAGGTTTCCACAAAACACACAAGCCCACCTTGCGGGTGGGCTTACGAGTGGCCGGGGTACGGCCGGTCGAATTATGGCCGCCCCAAGCTAGCGGGGCTTGTGGGGCAACCGGCGGCCGATCAGCCGCTCGACGGCCGGGTGCCGGGCCGGGGCGGCCGGCGGGAGCGGGTTCGGCAGCCGGGTGGCGGTATCGCCGGCGGCCACCACGGTCGGGCTCGGGCCGTCGACCTCGGCCCGGCCGACGGCGGCGAGCACGTCGACCCCCTGTTCGGCCAGGACCCGCTCGTGGATTTCGGCCCGGTCGACCCGGACCTCGGGCGGGGCTTCGACGCCGATCTTCACGCGGCCAGGGCCGACGGACACGACCGTCACCCGGATGCCGTGGCCGATGACGATTTGTTCGCCGGGCTTGCGGGTCAGGACGAGCATTGGGGTTCCCTCCTGGACGGGCCGACGGTATGGGGGCGGCACACCGTGGGCCGCCGGTCCGTCGGCGTTCCTGATCTACTGGATACTACGCCTCGGCAGCCGGTCCCTTTCCGAAAAATCTCATTTTTCTCTCAAGTTCCCGGCGGCCACCTCACACACATGCAACCTCGGTGCCGAAAGTCCGGTTGTCCGCTAATTCGCCCAAAACACCAATCCACACGAACGCGATCCGACCAACCCGTCGGGTTTCCGCCCCGCGGCCGGCATCCGGCGCGTCGGGACGGGACAAGAAGGGGACGGTAGGGCCGTGCGACTGGCCGTAGCCGTCGGAGGCGGGGTTCTGCGTGGTGCGAACAGTACCCGAACGCCGGTCCCGGCGTCAACACCTTTTTTTCGGCCCGCCGGTCGCAGCGAGCCGGTCTGCCGAATCGCGCACCCGCCGTACCAATCCCGCACACCCCGGAGGTCGCCATGCCGACCGAGACTGAGAAGATGTTGGCCGGTGAGTTTTACGACCCGTTCGACCCGGACCTGGTGCGGGCACGGGAGCGGTGCCGGAACCTGTGCTGGGATCTAAACGCCACCCGGGACGCCGACGCGGAGGCCCGCCGCCGCCTCCTGCGGGAGCTGTTCGGGGCCGGCGGCGACTCGGTCTGGATGCAGCCGCCGTTCTATTGCGACTACGGGACCAACATCAAGCTCGGCGAGCGGGTGTTCTTCAACTTCAACTGCGTGGTGCTGGACGTGTGCGAGGTGGCGATCGGCGACTTCACCCTGTTCGGCCCGGCGGTGCAGGTGTACACAGCCACGCACCCGCTCGACGCGGTGCAGCGGCGGACCCGGGAGTTCGGCAAGCCGGTGCGGATCGGGGCGGACGTGTGGGTCGGCGGCGGGGCGGTCATCTGCCCCGGCGTGACGATCGGCGACCGGGCGGTGATCGGGGCCGGGAGCGTGGTGACGAAGGACGTGCCGGCGGGCGTGCTGGCCGCGGGGAACCCGTGCCGGGTGATCCGGGCGCTGTCCGGGATACCCACCCAGGGCGTCAGCCCTGGGTCGGTTGAGGCCGCGTTACTTCACGATCTTGCTCACGTCGGCGACGACCTTCTGGGCGGCCGCCTCGTCGCACTTGCCCTTCTCGAAGGTGTGGTTGGCGGCCACCACCCGGTCCTTGTACAGCAGGACGGTGACGTCGGCGTCCTTGGCCACGTTGTACTTGGCCGGGCCTTCCGGCGACTCGATGGCCAGCACCACCTTCTTCAGGCCGGCCTTCTCGGCGTGCTCCTTGAGCTTGGCCTCGAGCTTGTCCTCGGCCCCGAGGAAGATGACGAAGGCCCGCAGGTCGGCCTTCTCGTTCTTGGCCGCCGACGCCTCCAGGGCCTTGATCAGGGCCTGGGTGCCCGGGCAGTCCGGGGTGCGGGCGAAGACCATCACCACCGGGTCGCCGCCGGCCTCGCAGAACAGGCAGTTCTTCTTCCCGGCCGACTCGCCGTTGATGTTCAGCGGGTGGAACGGGCCGGGGACCTTCTCGCCGGCCTGCGGGCCGGACTTCAGCTCGGCCGCCGCCACCGCCCCGCCCAGGACCGCCACCGCCGCCACCGCCAGCAGGTTCCGCATCACGTTGCCTCCGTGGAGAGATGCCGGGCGCGGCCCGGCCACCGATACAGACGGGGCCGCCCCGCCCGGTATTCTAGTCGCACCGGTCATACCGGCCGCCCGGCCCGGGCTTACAGAGGGCAAGGACCCCACCCCCTAGCCCCTCCCCCACGGGGGGAGGGGGACCGGGTGGTGTCCGGCTCGGGCTTCCTCCCCCTCCCCCCGGGGGAGGGGCCCGGGGGGTGGGGTCTGCTGCCGGCCCTACTCGCCCGTGTAGACCGCGTTGTCCGGGCTGACGAACCCGAGCCGGTTGTCCTTCCGGGCGGCCACGAAGGCGGCCGGGGCGAACCCCGGGTCGGGGACGTTGTCCGCCCACCGGACGGTCTCGACGTGGCCGTCCAGGTAGGCCGCCTGGGCAACGCCTCCCATGTGCCGGAAGTGGGTGAAGTTGAACCCGTAGAAGCCCCACGGCTTGTCCGCCACCTGGTACTGGTTCGGCTTGCCGCCGGGCCCGCGGAGGGCGGTACTCTCCTGCAGGCCGGCCCCGGAGGTGAGGTAGGCGGCGTCGCAGAAGGCCAGGGTCCGGGACGTGGCCGGGATGACCACCAGCCGCTTGTCGGCCAGGTCGGCGGTGTAGGCGTACCCGCCGGTGACGCCGCCGTAGGCCAGCTTCACGGGCGGCGTGAGCAGCACCGGGCACTGCGTCACCTTGGTGTTGGCCTCGTAGTACGGGCTGACCGTGCCGCCCCGGGGGTCGACGGAGGTGGCCCAGGTGACGGGGTCGGTGGTGGCCAGCCCGAACCAGTGTCGGGTCGGGTACGGCGGGCTCCACGAGGCGGCCGTGTAGACGGTGGCCGGCGGCAGCTTCCCGTGGGCCGACTCGTAGTTGTGCAGGGCCAGGGTGAGCTGCTTGAGGTTGTTCGCGCACTTGATCCGGGCGGCCGCGTCGCGGACCTTCTGGACGGCCGGGAGCAAGAGCCCGACCAGGACCGCGATAATCGCGATGACGACCAACAGCTCGATCAGGGTGAAGCCCGGACGGGAGCGGTCCTCCCTGGGACCGCGGGCGTCCCGCCCGCCGGCCGCGGAGCGGCCGTTCCCGCCGGGGGCGTTTGGGATCGATCGCACCGGCCGGCCGGCCGGTGTGCGGGCGGGACGCCCGCGGTCCCAGGAATCGGACCAGATGACGCGCACGGGAACCTCCTGCCGGGTCGGGCAGTGGCCGGTGCCGACGACAACGTGGGTCTGCGAGGGAACGGGGTGGTTGCGCGAGACGTGCGCGGACGAGCCCGTTGCCCGCGAACGCCCGGTGCCGGGGCATCACGGCTGGTGGCTCGACGGGCAGGTCTTCTGGCTCTCGGCTCGAACGACCCCGGCCCGCCTTCCCGCGGTTGTGCCGCAGTGGCGTGTGGGCCGGAGGTCTCGCCGATCACAGCGGCGGCCCCGCGCCGGACTTACACCGGCTTCCCTTTTGAGCCCCGCCGCCCGCCGAGGTGGCGAGCGAGGCGGGGACCCGTCGAGTGCGTGTTGATGTACAGCGCGAAGGGAGGAGAGCAAGGGGGCGACCGCCGGCCGACCGGCGGACGACCCCGTCCGGTGGCCGGTGGCCCGGTGCGGGTTAATTCACCGGCACGGTTTTCAGGACCGCCTGCGGGTCGAGCACCCGGCCGCCGCGGATGACCGTCGAGATGCTCCGCGTGTTCCGGATGTCCGCGAGCGGGTCGCGGCGGAGCAGCACGAGGTCCGCCAGCTTGCCCTCCTGGACGCTGCCGAGCCGGTCCCCCTGCCGGAGGACCCGGGCGTTCTGGATCGTCGCGGCCGACAGGGCGGCCGCCGGACCGAGGCCGGCCTCGACGAGCATCTCCAGTTCCTGATGCAGCGAGTAGCCGGGCGGGACGAAGGGCTCCGGCGCGTCGGTCCCCGCCAGGAGGGTGACGCCAGCCCGGTGGAGGATGCCCGTCAGCTCCCGGTACTTGCGGAACTCCTTCTTGCGGACCTCCAGCGGTGCCCCGCCGGCACCCGGGAGCCGCTGGAGCCACCGTGTCCACTCGGCCCTCATCCGCTCCGGCACGCGGGCGACGTCGGCGTGCCGGTTGTACTCCGGCTGGTCGCTCAGGAGGATCATGTTGCGGAAGACGGCGAGCGTCGGGTCGACCGCCACGTTGCCCCGCTTCAGGGCGGCGATCAGGGCCTGGAGCCGCGGCGAGTCGAGGTTCACGGTCGCCCGCGTCTCCCCGGGGGCGAGGATGAAGTCGATCACCCCCCAGATGTGCTCCAGGCAGTCGATCCCGTCGGCCACCGCCTCCTGGGCCGGGTACGCGGCCGACAGGTGGCCGGTCACGACGAGGCCGCGGCGGTGGCCCTCCTCGATCACCTTGCGGCCGACCGCCCGGGAGCACCCCACATACAGCTTGACCGTGACGACGCCCCACTCCTTCAGGTCGTCCACGAGCGCCGGCACGTCCTTGGGGTCCGTGACCGCGAGGCCGACGTCCTTGTGGAACGGCGGGTCGCCGTCGATCAGCGGGCTGGCCATGTGGACGCGGGGGCACAACTCCGGGTGCCGCTCGGCGTACCGGGCAATCAGCTTCTGGGCCACCAGCGCGTCGCCCGTGGAGCGGACGGAGGTGACGCCGTTGCCCAGGTACATGGGCAGCGTTTCGTCGCCGGTCACGTGCGTCCGGTCCGAGAGGTGGACCAGGTGGACGTGGGCGTCGATCAGCCCCGGGATCAGGTACTGGCCGGCTCCGTCGATCACCTGTGCGTCGGGGGGGACGGGCGACTCGGGGCCGACGGCCCGGATGGTCTCGCCCTCGATGACCACGGTTTGCCGCGGGAGCATCTTCCCGTGGATCGAGTCGAAAACGGCGACATCCCGTATGGCGACGGGTCGACCCGGTTTTCCGCCGGCCTCCTTGTCCGCGGCCGTGGCGCTCGCGGGGATTGCCAGAGCGGCGGCCGCCCCGCCGGCCGACTTCAGGGCGTCCCGCCGGGTCACGTCGGCCATGTTCTTGCCTCACGCACGACGGGCGCGGGTGGAGTGCGGTCCGGACAACACATCCGCCGCCGAACGATCTCGCTCAGCAGCGGCGGAGGCCGAGTGAGCTACACGTCACGGAAAGCCGACATGCCCCCGCCGTCTGCTGTAGTGCCTGGTTCGGCGCGTCGTCTGGGCCTACCCGGTCGTCCACCAGTGATACCAGACGAGGACCGGCCTTGCCACCACCGCCAACTCCAAGTCGTCCCAGTCGTCGGACAGCACGACCACTTCGCACGCCTCGGCGGCGGGTAACTCCACCCCCGCCCGCTCCCGGACGGCGGCAACCACTTCGGCCCAACGCGACCACCCGGCCGGGGGCGGCCAACCGGCCCGCACCGATGCCCCGCAAGCGTCCAGGAACACAGCCAGCGGCAAGTGCTGCCGGGAGACGACACGGCTATGTCAAGCGCCTCCTCCGAGCTGGGCGAGTCGAACTCGTACTGGTCGAAGAAGAGCCGTCGCACCCGCAAGCCCTCCGCCGCCGGACTCGTGGTTACCCGGACCGGTGCGGCGCGTCAGGGCGGACCGGCCGGTCAAGCCCGCGGGCCGAGCAGGCAACAGCCCCCGACGCTCACCCGCCGCCCTTCGCAGCCGGCTTCAGCCGGTACGGGACCGTGTTCGGCGTCTCGGCCGGCGGGGGCTCGAACGGCAGCGACTTGAGGAACGCCACCACGTCATTGACCTCGGCCGGGGTCAGGTGGCCCGTCCTGCCGTGCTTGTCGTCGGGATTGGCCGTGGTCAGCACGTCGCGGAGGGTCTTGGCCCGACCGTCGTGCAGGTACGGGCCGGTCCGGTAGACGCCGATCAACGTCGGCGTGTCGTACTTCCCGCCCATCTTCTCCCGCGGGCTGTCGCCGGTGCCGACATCGTGCGTCACATACGGCCGCTTCAAGGAGCTGTCGGTGTAGTACGGGCCGCTGTGGCAGGAGGCGCAGCCGACCGCCGCCGAGGTAAAGAGCGTCCGGCCCCGCTCGGCTTCGGGCGTGAGCTTACCCGGCCCGGCCGCGTGTGGCGACAGCCGCGACTCGAACGAGTTGGTGTAGATGGCCAGCGCGTCCAGGTCCTTCGACTTGCCGGACAGGTCCATGTCGAGTTCGGCCAGGGTGAGGAAGTTGGGCCGCGGCTTCAGGGTGCCGTCGAACAGCCCCCGGCCCCGCATCAGCTTGCCGCGGACCGTGTACTCGAAGTCCTGCACCTCGTCCCGGTCGGCCGACCAGTGCAAGGGGTGCGTGTGGGCCAGCCCCCACAGGTGGACCGTGCGGCGATCGCCCTCCGGGTTCTGCCACACCCGGGCGTCGGACAGCCCGTCCGGGTGGCACGACGAGCAGGAAATCCACTTCACGCTGCCCATCGGCTGCCGGGCCGAGACGAACAGCTCCTTCCCGCGGACCCACTCCGGGGTGTGCGGCGGGGCCGTCACCTTCACCTCGCCGAGCTTCTTGCGGATGTCGCGGTCGTAGACGCCGACCTCGAAGTCGAGCGTGTTGGAGACGTACACCTCGGTGCCGTCCGGGCTGACCCGGATGGCCTTCGGGTGCTTGCCGACCCGGCGGATACCACCCGTCGGCTCGGCGTCCTGGTAGCGGTCGTTGACCGGGTCGAACAGGTTGAGGTCGTCGGTCCCGGCGTATAGGGTGTAGAGCCGCTTGCCGTCCGGGGTGACGGCCGCCTCCCAGGCGTTGGAGACGACCAGCACGCCGTTGAAGGTGTCGGCCGAGTGCATCCGCCGGCGGGGCTCGCCCGCCTTCGTCGTGCCGAGGTCGCAGACCGAGAGCGTCGAGAAGATCGACCCGCGGGCGTCGAACCCCGTCACCCGCGAGCGGATGTGGGGCAGGTACGCGGTCGGCCAGTCGGGGTGCAGGACGACGTTCCGGCACAGGTTGTCGGACGCCTGGCCGGCCCAGGTCTCCGTCACCTTCCCGGAAGCCCGGTCGAGGGCGATGAGTTTGGCCGTGAAGAACTCGGTGGCGTACAGGGTCTTCTCGTCCGGGCTCAGGGCCAGCCCGCGGACGCAGGCCCCGGCCTGGAACGTCCGCAGCACCTTCCGGGCGGCCACGTCGATCTCGGCGACGATGCCGGGGTAGTCGTGGCTGACGTAGGCCCGGGAGCCGTCCTTGGTGACGACCACCCCATACGGCTCGTCGGCCACGGCGAGGGTGTGGACCACCTTGCCGGCGTCGGCGTCGACCCAGACCAGCTTGTCGTCGCCCCAGACGGTGACGAGGGCGAGCGGCCCGTTGCCGACCCAGCTCACCCCCTCCGGGTGGTCGCCGACCGGGACCTCACAGAGCTTCTTGCGGCCCTTCGCGTCGACCACCGAGACGGTGCCCTGGTCGGTGCTGGCCACGACCAGCCGCCGGCCGTCCGGGGTCACGTCGAGCAGGCTGTTGGAGGAGCCTCCCCGGGCGGGGAGTGTGAGTGCGAGTGTGAGTGCGAGGGCGGACAGGAGGCGGGGCATGGTCGGTCCCGAGAGGCAGCGGATGCCCCTCAAGAGTACCAGGGGTTGTCACCCCTGGCTACCGTCGGTGGCCGGAGCGCGGGGACGGAGACATGTGGCCCCGGGCGGGGGCCGTAGGTTTCCCCGGGGGGGGGGCCGGGGGGGGGGGGGTGGGGCGTAGT
>JAIEQO010000379.1 GCA_019747655.1 Gemmataceae bacterium
CGACCACCGCCCGGCCGGAGCCGGCCGCCACCACCGTCCCGGCCTCGGCCACGGCGGCCACGACCGCCCCGGAGACCGGGTCGAACAGGTACAGCCGGCCGGCCCCGGCCGCCGTCACCACCGCCCGGCCGCCGCCCGCCACCGCCGCCCCGAACCCGTCCTGGAAACTCGGGTTCGGGTTCGCCAGGCGGCCGACCGGGGCCAGGGTCGCGGCGTCGAGCACGAAGACGGGCCCGTCGGTCGTGAACGGACTCTTCTCGAGCCCGACGACCAGCCGGCCGCCGCCGAACGCCAGCGACCGGCCGAACCGGTCGCTGTCGTCCGGCTCCGGGTTGGCCAGGGTGGCGACCACCGCCGGGGCCGGGGCGGCGGCCAGGTCGAACAGGTAGACCGTCCCCGCGTCCCGGTCGTCGACGGCCGCCGAGGCGTCCTCCCCGGGGGCCCCGACGGCGAGCCGGTCGCCGTCGAGGGCCAGGGCCGCCCCGAAGTCGTCGTAGCCGCCGGTGGCGCCGTTGTCCGGGTCCGGGTTGGTCAGGGTGGCGGTCTTGGCCCCGGTGGCGGCGTCGTAGACGTACACCTTCTCGTTCCCGAACAACCCCGGGGCCCCGACCACCACCCGGCCGCCGCCGACGGCGACCGTCTTGCCGAAGTTGTCGAACGTGCCCGGCGGGCGCTCCAGGGTGGCGGTCAGGGCCCCGGTGGCGGCGTCGAACACGTACGCGGCCCCCGGGGCCGTACCTCCGGTGTTCCCGAACGGGAGGGTGTTCGGGGCCCCGACGACCACGGTGGTGCCGCGGACGGCCACCGCCGTCCCGTAGTTGTCGCCCTCGTCCGGGTCGGGGTTGGCCAGGCGGGTGACGGCCCCGGTGGCGGTGTTGATGAGGTACGCGGTGCCGGCGTTCCGCACCCCGCCGGGGGCGTCGGTCGGGACCCCGACGACGGCCCAGTCGCCGTCGGCCGCGATCGCCGCGACGGCGGCGTCGCCCGGCAAGTCGATGTTCCGGAGGAGGTCGCCGGCGGCCGGGGTGAGGCGGTCTTCGAGCGGCCGGGCGGCCGGGCGGAACCGGCGGGCGGGGGCGGGCATGGGTCGGGCTCCGGTGGGGTGGGCGGCCGGCGAGTCCGGCCCGTCACCCCCTCCTATCCGGCCCGCCCGCCGGTCTCGCACGCCGCCACCCGGATTCTCGGTCGCCCGACTCGAGATGCGTCAGCCGACGTAGACGCCGTCGGCGAGGACCGCCCCGCCGAACGGGGCGAGGTCCTGGGCGGTCCCGGGCTCGGCCGCCGAGGTGAGGTGCTTGCCCAGGTACACCCGCACCCGGGCCGGCGACCCGGCCCCGCTCCCGGCCACCAGGTCGGCCTTCCCGTCGGCGTCGGCGTCGGCCGCCCCCACCCGCACCCCGCCCCGGTCGGACGTGTTGCCCGCGACGAAGAAGTTCGACACCGGGTTCGCCTGGGCCCCGGCCACATCGCCGGCGGAGATCATCTTGCCCGACAGGGCGAACACCCGCGGGGCCCCGCCCGGCCCGCCGCCGAAGACGAGTTCGCCGAACCCGTCCCCGTCCAGGTCCCCGGCCGCCACGAACACGCCGTTGCGGAGGGTCACCGCGTCCGGCCCGTTGAAGGCGAAGAAGTCGTTCACCAGCCGGGCCGGGGTGCCGCCGAGCACCGTCTTGCCGTCGAAGAGCGCGGTCCGCGGGCCGCCCAGGAACCCGGCGCTGACGGCCAGGTCCGGGGTGCCGTCGTTGTTCACGTCCCCGAGGGCCGCCCGGGCCCCGCCCCGGAAGCCGGCGTCGTCGATGCCGAAGAAGTTGGCCCGGGTGGCGAGCTGGCCGTTGGTCAGGCTGAAGATCGTGACCCGCGGGCCGCCCCCCTGGTCCGGGGTGACGGCCCACTCGGCCCCGCCCTGGCCGTCGATGTTCGCCGCCGCCACGAACCCGCCGCCGGTGAAGTCGCCCCCGAACGGGTCGGTCGGGGGGACCAGCACCGTGGCGTTGTCGGCCCCGCTGACCACCGCGTACCGGATCGGCACCCCCGGCCCGGTCACGAGGACCGTGTCCGGGGTCCCGTCCCCGTCGACGTCGGCCGTCGCCGCCCGGACGGAACCGGCGAACCCGGTGAAGACGGCAAGTGGACCGCCGACCGCCGCCGGGCCGGAGCCGCCCACCTGGTAGACCTGAGCCTGCCCGCCCGCCCCGGACACCACCAACGTCTGCCCGCCGGCCCGGGTCCCGTTCCCGCCGTTGCCCACGTCATCGGCCGGGTCGATCGTAATTGTGTACGCCTCACTGCCCCGCCCGGTCGGGCCCGTGACCGTCACTACTGAGCCCGATACGCCGCCGAACGCGGTCGGGGTGCCGCTGAGGACGCCGTCCGGCGAGAGTGTCAGCCCCGGTGGCAGGCCGCCGGTAATCGACCAGGTGAAGGGCCCCGGGCCGCCGGCGGCGACGAATACCTGGCGGTACGGCCGGCCGACCCGTCCGTTCGGCAGGCCGGCCGGTTCGATCGTGAGGGGGTCCGGGATCACGGCCATGAAGAACTCGGCACTGCCGGACTCGAGGGCGGCGTTCGTCGCCGTGACGGTGAAGGTGTACCCGCCGGCAGCGGTCGGAACCCCGCTCAGGCCGCCGTCGGGGCCGAGGGTGAGGCCGGGCGGGAGTGCGCCCCCGGTGACGGCGAACGTGAACGGGCCGGTCACGGCCGGGTCGAAGTACCGGTCCCACACGATGAACGCCGTGGCGTACGCCACCCCGGGCCGCCCGTCGGGGGGTGAGGAGTTGTCGGCGGTGATGACCGTCACGTCGCGGCCCAAAATCCTCATGGTGAACGGTTGGCTGGCCGGCGTTCCGGCCCCGTCGGTGACCGTCACGGTGAACGTGGCCCCCGGCACCGTCACTCGGGTCGGCGTCCCGATCATCCCGTCCGGCGTAACGGTCAACCCGGGCGGCAGCGTCCCGTCCGTCAGGGCGAACGTGTAGGGCCCGCCCGACCCATCGGCCGCATCGAAGTCCAGCAAGACCGCCTCCCCGACTCGGCCCGTGAGCTGGGTGTTGCCCACGAACCGGGGCGGCGGGAGGGGGTGTTCCACCAGCCGGGTGATCGTCACCTGCCGGAGTACTTCGCCCGGCGGGCCACCGCCCGCGGACGGGTCGTACCGGCTGTCCTGGACCACGAGGACGGCCCCGTCCGGGAGAACCGCCATGCGGGCCAGGATGTCGGTGTACGCATCGGTCGTTCCGAGCGGGTCGGCCGCCGTCCGGTGGTTCGCCAGCCCGGCCAGGGGCAGGGCGCCCGCCTGCCCGGCCGTCGGGTAGACCGGTTCGCCGGAGTACGACTTGCCCCGGCCGAAGGTCGCGTCCGCGCTCCCGTCGGCGTTGAGCCGGTACAGCGCCGGGTAGTACGCCTCACCCGGGCCGATCTGGAGCCGGCTGACGAGGTACTGGCCGTTCGTTTGCGGGACGACGCGGACCGTGGTGTAGCTGGGGTTCGCGAAATCGGCTGGCAGGGCGACCACGCCGTCGGTCCCGAACGACGGGTCCCGGGACCCGTCCGGCAGGAGCCGGATGACCCCTCCCAGTGATGCCAGAATACCGGTCCCGGGTAAGGCAATGTTCGTGGAAGCGCCGAGGACGATCCGCCCGTCGGGCTGGGCTTGCATCGACCCGACCGCGAATCGGTCTGAGACTCGGCCGCCGATTCCGTCGGGCGCGAGTACGTCGGGCGGTAGGACCATCGCCCCGCCGGTGCCGAACCCGAGGTCCGGACTCCCGTCCGGGTTCAACCGGGCGAGCACGGCCTCCGGCCTCCGGCCTACAACTGCGTAGATATTGGTGCCCGAGGCCAGCACCACAATCTTCCCGTCCGTCTGGGTGGCGAACGGCCCGTGCAAGGAGATGTCGCGGGAGTAACCCGGGTAGGTCCGCTCGACGACCCCTCTGCTGCCGAAGGTCGGGTCGGGCTGGCCGTCGGGCGTCAACCGGCGGAGCCGCGAATAGTCCGCGAACAGGATGCGGCCGTCCGGCAGGACGGTCGGGGCCGCCGCGAACGTGGTCGACCGGCCCGTATCTGGGTCGGGCCGGCCGGGCGGGAGCGAGACCACCCCGCCGGTCCCGAAGGTGGTGTCCAAGCTGCCGTCCGCGTTCAACCGGACGATGCTCCCGATGTCGGGGTCATAGAGGGGAGGGGTGTTGGGGTCGGGATCGCGGTCGATCCGCGGCGGGGTGTCCGTGTAGGCGATGACGACCTTGCCGTCGGGCTGGACGGCGATGCCATCGACGCCTGCGTAGCCGCCCGAGCCCGGTAACGACGTGGGGAGGGCGGGGATGGTCCCCACGAAGGTCGGGTCGATCCGACCGTCGGCGGTGAGCCGGACGACCTCGTGCCGGACGGTCCGAGAGTCCGGGGTAACCGAGGCGAGGGTGACGATGACACGGCCGTCGGGCTGGATCAGGGAGTAGAACGTGTCGGACTGCCCGGCGACGCGGGCCGCCGGGTCGGGGGTCAGGGTGGTGGTGCCGGTGGTCCCGTAGGGCAGGTCCGGGACGAGCCGGGTGTACGCCGCGGCCCAGTCGCGGGTGTCCGGCGGTTGGGGGAGGACGGTGATCCCGCCGGACGGCTCGATCCGGTCTTCGAGCGGCTCGACGGACAGGGCCGGCGGTCGGCGCATCGGCGGCACCTCGGGCGGGTGGCAGAGTTGGCCTTGATCATACCCCCCGTCCGGCCGCGAGTGTGACCGAAAATTCCGAGCAACCGCCCGCTACCCCTCCAGCGCCGCCCGCCAGACGGCCGGCACTTCGGGCCAGGCGGCCGCGTAGGTGTCCTCCAGCGGGACCGTGACGTACCCCTCGTCGGCCGTCAGGTAGAGCGGGATGTCCGGGACCGGCCGGCCGACCGCGAACACCTCGACCGCCGCTGTCATCTCGGTGGACGAGGTGCAGTACGACGCCGCCAGCAGCGGCCGGTCGGCCGGGACGGCGAACGGCGGCCGGCCCTTCCGCTGCCGGGCCACCTTCTTCCAGATCGCGGCATGAAGCCCGGCCGGGGCGAACCCCGGCGGCGGGAACGGGTCGATCACCAAGAGGTGGAGGTTGGCATCCAGAACCGAGACGGCCTTGGCGACGAACTCGACGTGGTGCGACCGGCTGTCCTTGTTCCCCGGCGACACCAGTTCGACTACTGCCACCACCTTGTGGTTGCTCACGTGGCGGACGGTCACCCGCCGCCCCTTCGGACGGCGGACCAACTCCCCCTCCTCCAGCACCGCGACCGCCGGCCGGGCGGTCGACAGCCCGGCCGGCGGGGCCGGCGGGGGCCCCGGCCGGCCATTCGCCGGCGGTCCCTGGAGGGTCAGGATGTCGGCGATCACCCCGGCCGCCTTCTGCTCCGGGAGGGCGTAATACCCGGGCGGTAAAAGGCCGTTGTTCAGCGCCCGGGCGATCGCCCCCAGCCACTGCCCGTGGAAGGCGTGGTAAATCCCGGCTTCCACCTTCGTCCAGTCGTGCATCGGCAACGGACATCCTCCCCCGGGTGAAGGCTGGGTACAATTTACCCCAACGGGCGTCCGCCCAACAGGAGGCCGGTATGCGCACCCCGACCGCCGATCGCCGCGACCCACTCTCGCAAGCACACGCGGCGGCCGCCGGGCCGAGCGTGCCGGTATACGGGATCGGTCGGTGGTTGACCGAACCCGTTCGCGGCAAGGGCGATCCGGTGAAAATGAGAGACGAGCGATGCGGGGTCGCCAAGCGCCCCTCCTCCGAAAAGCCTTGTCGAAGTGGGCGTTTTCGATTGAACACGGCGGGTTGAAAAGTAAGGGGGGTAGGGGGTCGGGTCTAGAAGCCTTCCGGAGCGCGTGATGGCCGCCAAATTCCAGCTCGAAAGCCCGTACCCGCCGGCCGGCGACCAGCCCAAGGCCATCGACCAACTGGTCACGGGCTACCGGGGTGGGAAGGGGTTCCAGGTGCTCCTCGGGGCGACCGGCACCGGGAAGACGTTCACCGCCTCGAACGTCATCGCCGCCCTCGGCAAGCCGACCCTGGTGCTCGCCCACAACAAGACCCTGGCCGCCCAGCTCTACAAGGAGTTCAAGGGCTTCTTCCCGCACAACGCGGTGCAGTACTTCGTCAGCTACTACGACTACTACCAGCCGGAGGCGTACATCCCCCAGCGGGACATCTACATCGAGAAGGACAGCTCGATCAACGAGAACATCGACCGCCTCCGGCTGGCGGCGACCTCGGCCCTGGTGTCCCGGGAAGATGTCATCATCGTGGCCTCGGTGTCGTGCATCTACGGCCTCGGGTCGCCGTCCGACTACAAGCGGATGATGGTGTACGTCCCCAAGGGGGAGGTGATCGACCGGGACAACCTGCTGCTCCGGCTGATCGACATCCAGTACCAGCGGAACGACATCGCCTTCGAGCGGGGCAAGTTCCGGGTCCGCGGCGACACCATCGACGTGTGGCCGGCGTCCGAGGAGACGGCCTACCGGATCGAGCTGTTCGGCGACGAGGTCGACTCGCTGGCCGTCATCCACCCGCTGACCGGCGAGACGATCAAGCCGCTGGAGGAGCTGTACATCTACCCGGCCAAGCACTTCGTCACCCCCGAGGAGCGGGTCCGGGAGGCGGTCAAGGGGATCGAGCAGGAGCTGACCGACCGGCTGGAGCAGTTCAAGACCGAGGGGAAACTACTGGAGGCCGAGCGGCTGAAGGCCCGGTGCCGGTACGACCTGAACATGCTCCGGGAGGTGGGGTACTGCTCGGGAATCGAGAACTACGCCCGGTGGTTCTCGGGCCGCAACCCGGGCGAGCCGCCGTACACCCTGCTCGACTTCTTCCCCGAAGACTTCCTCGTCATCGTCGACGAGTCGCACGTCAGCCTGCCGCAGGTCCGGGGCATGTTCCACGGCGACTACGCCCGGAAGACGACGCTCGTGGAGCACGGCTTCCGGCTGCCGAGTGCGCTGGACAACCGGCCGCTGAAGTTCGACGAGTTCGCCGGGAAGATCAAGACCTGCTTGTGCCTGTCGGCGACGCCCGGGCCGTATGAACTGGAGCGGTCCGGCGGCGAGGTGACGGAGCAGGTGATCCGGCCGACCGGGTTGGTGGACCCGGTCATCCACGTGAAGCCGGCCCGCGGGCAGGTGCAGGACCTGAAGGCCGAGTGCCAGAAGCGGACCGAGCGGGGCGAGCGGACGCTGGTGACGACGCTCACCAAGCGACAGGCCGAGGACCTGACGACGTACTTCCGGGACGCCGGGATGCGGTGCGCCTGGCTACACTCGGAACTCGACGCCATCGAGCGCATCCAGGTACTCCGGGAGTTGCGGGAAGGCACCTTCGACGTGCTGGTCGGGGTGAACCTGTTGCGGGAGGGCCTCGACCTGCCCGAGGTGTCGTTGGTGGCCATCCTCGACGCCGACAAGGAGGGGTTCCTGCGGTCGGAGACGTCGCTCATCCAGACGATCGGCCGGGCTGCCCGGAACGTCAACGCCGAGGTGGTGCTGTACGCCGACGGCGTGACCGAGTCGATGCAGCGGGCGATCGACGAGACCAACCGCCGGCGGGAGGTCCAACTGGCGTACAACGCCGAACACGGCATCACCCCGAAGTCGGTGGTGACGGCGATCGCCAACGCGATCGAGACGGAGATCGAGGCCCACAAACTGGCCCAGGAGGCGGCGGCCGGGGCCGGTGCCGCCGCGGCCGACGACTACGTCACCATCGAGTTCGTGCAGTCGCTATTCGCCGAGATGATGGACGCGGCCAAGTCGCTGGACTTCGAGCGGGCCCAGAAGCTGCGGGACCAGATCGTCAAGCTGGAGGCCGAGTTGAAGAAGAAGTACGGGGAGGCGGCGGCCCCGAGCGTCTTGGGTGGGAAGGCGGTGGCCCCGAGCCTCCCCGAACCGAAGCGGCGGGGGAAGGGGAAGAAAGGGGCCTCGGCCCGGGGCGACGGCCCGACCCTCCGGCCGACCAACCTGCCCGGCCGCCCGTCCCGGGGTGAGTGACCGGTCAGACGACGAGCCGCAGTTGCACGGTGCCGATCTGGATCACGTCCCCCGCCTTGAGCGGGCGGGGCTGGCCGCGGTAGACCCGGCTGCCGTTCACCCACGTCCCGTTCAGGCTGTTCAGGTCCTCGACCAGCACCACCCCGGCGTCGACCGTCACCGTGGCGTGCCGGCGGCTGCTCCACACCTGCCCGTCGGCCTCCTGCCCGGTCAGGTCCACGTCGACCGGCTGGTCGGCGAACCGGCCGAGGGTGTTCCGCCCGGGGTAGAGCGGGTACTCGTCCCCGGCCCGCAGGCCGCGGAGGACGGCCAGCCGGGGCCGGGCGGTCGGTTGCGGGGTCGGGTCGGTCGGCCCGGCTGGGGCGGGGGCCGGCGGGTCGTCGCCGTAGGAGGCCGGCAGGGTCCGGGCGGCCGACGGGGCCGGGGCGACCACCTTCACCTCGGTCGGCGGCAGGTCCGGGTCGGCCGGCGACCAGTGGCAGCCGGGACAGACCCCGTCGCCCGGGTCCGGGTACAGGCACTTCGGGCAGGTGGCAGTCGTCGTCATCGGTCGGGCCCTCAACCGTCGACCGAAGTGTATGTCACGTTTCCCGACGGTGTCGGCCGAACCCCCGACACCCGGATGTCAGACCGGTTTCTCCATCCAGTCGGCCCCGGCCTCGGACCGGGTAACGGCGAACCCGCACCGCAGATAGAGCCGGTGGGCCGGGTTCTCGTGGAAGCAGCGGAGTCGGACGGCCTTATGGCCGCGGGCCCGGGCCGTCGCTTCGACAGCGGCCAGGGCGTCGGTGCCGATGCCGCGGTTCTGGAACTCGGGCCGGACTTGCAGGTCGTCCAGGATTAGTGCATCCCCGTCGGTTCTGAGGCGGACGAACCCCACCCGCTCGCCGTTCAGCCGGAGGATGAGGTTTTCGGTGGCGTCGTAGTTCCGGCGGTAGACCTCCGGGTTCCACTCGCCCCAGTGGCGGGCGACGTACCCGCCCATGTTCAGCCGGGTCAGGTCGTGGGTGAACGGGTAGTCGTCCGGGCCGGCCGGGTCGAGCGTCAGCGCCGGGCCGCGGATCTCTAGCCGGACCTCGCCGAGCGGGCCGTCGGCGTCGATCACCACCTCGTTCCGGGGCAACAACAGGTCGGTGATGTCGGCCTCGGCAGACCCGAGCAGATGGCCGTTGACGGCCACGGTCGCCGGGCCGGGGACGGACTCGCACACCAGCCAGACCCGCTCGCCCGGGTCGAGGGTCCGGGGCCGGCCGAACCGCCGGCGGTGGGTGACGCAGCCGCCGGCGGCGGAGACTTCCCACGGCGGCCCGAGCCGGATGCGGTGGGTCATGCGTTCTGGAGCCGGTCGTGCCACTCGTCGATCAGCTTGCCGATCCCCTTGAAGGCGAAGTCCAGGTTGGCCAGCTCGTGGCCCAGGTCCAGGGCCCGGGGTAGGTCGCCGGACTCGGCCGAGCCCGTCGCCAACTGGTACAGCAGCTCCTTCTTCCCGGCCTCCTCCCCGGCCGGGACGGCGGCCAGGGCCTCCTGGAAGTTCCGCTCGGCCAGCCGCCAGTTGTTCCGCTTCTTGAAGCACAGCCCGAGGTACAGCCCAGCCTTCCACCGCACCCGGTCGTCCTTGCGGGCCTGCTGGAGTTCGGCGATCGCCTCGTCCAGGAGGTCGGCCTTCAGGAGCCGGACGCCGAGTTCCAGCCGGTGGCCGGTCTCGGCCGGGAACCGGTCGGCCTTGGCCCGGTAGATGTCGATCTCCCGGGCGTTCACCTCCTTGGCCAGCTTGGCCCGGAGCTTGAGCAGGTCGTCCTCGGTCGGCGGGTCCTCGTCGCCCTCCTCGGCCAGGGTCCCGGCCCGCAGCCGGCGGAGCTTGTCGTCGGCCAAGTCCAGGTTGGTGCGGACCGGGGCCAGGTCGGCCTCCATCAGGGCGAGCTGGAGCGGGAAGGCGTTCCCGGTCGGGCCGAGCCCCTGTTGTAGGGTCGCCCGGGCCCGGTCGTCCCGGCCGTGCTTGCGGTAGACGGCGGCGAGCTGGATGTACAGGGCCGGCTCGGTCGGGTCGGCCTCGATCCGCTTCCGCAGCGGGTCGGCCTCCCGGCCCATCTTGTCCGCCTTCTCGGCCGACCGGGCCTCGATCCGGCCGAGGACCGGCGACTCCCGGCTGCCGGACGCCGTCTCCTCGTACTGGCCCTTGCGGATGGTGTCGCTGGCGGCCAAGTCCTTCGCCTTGTGCGACGCCTCCACGTCGGTCGGGTGCTTCTCCCGGACCAACTGCCACAGGACGATGGCCTTCTGGAAGTCGCCCCGCTTCTCGAACAGCCGGGCCAGGGCCCGGTTCAGGGTGCTGTCCTTCGGGTACTTCTGGCGGGCCTGGTCGAGGCTGAAGACGGCCAGGTCGCCCAGCCCGAGGGCGTCGAACGCCTCGGCCATGTCCATCTGGGTGCCCACGTCCCACGGGTTCTTGGCCAGCACCTGCTCGCCGTACTCGAGTACCTTCGGGTAGTCCCGGCCGCGCTTGGCGGCCTTCACCTTGGCCTTCCAGCGGGGGGCCGACAGGAACGCGAACCGGCTCCCCCGAAGGTTGTTCCCGAACTTGTCCTTCTGGGCCTTGCGGAGGGTCTGACGGTATAGGAAGTTCCCCGGGTCGAGCCGGCAGGCGGTGGAGAGTAGGTTGATGGCGTAGTCGAACTGCCCGCCGGCGATCGCCTCCTTGGCTCGGTTGAAGTTCTCCAGGGCGATCCGCTTCTGGTCGGCCGTCGGGGTCGGCAGGTCGGGCATGGCGGGCGGCTCCCGGGCTTGGACGGGGCGCGTACAGTGTGGTTGTATCACATCCTACTCCCGGTCGGAACAGGCGGGGTGG